>JAFNWZ010000158.1 GCA_017379255.1 Akkermansia sp.
ATTGCCTACTCCCGCCAGCTGGCACGCCAGAGCAGCGGCCAGCTCTTCTGGAGCTGGAAATCACTGGGCACCAACCGCGGGGGTGTGCAGAAAGTGCTGGCCAACTGCTACAAATCACTTGCACTCCCCCCCGCCATGCCCTGGAGCGGCAGCACCCGCCCGGAACGCCCCCATGTGCAGGCGCAGGACACCGGCAGCGGCTGCACCCTCACCTGGCAGGGCAATGCCCGCAAATGGGTGGTGCAGGTAGGCAGTAAGGGCCGCTGGTTCACCCTGGATGTGCTGCCCGGCAACTGCAACAAAATCACCCTGCCACCGCGCGTGGCCAACACCCTCGACCGCATTGCCGTGCGCCCCATCTCCCCCACGGGGGTGAGCGGCACCCCCTGTGTTCTGGCGCGATAAGCCCGGAAATTTCCACCAAAAAAGCCGCCGTACCCCGAATTTTAGGGTTGAACTGTACTCTAGCAGTGCTATAATACCACGCGTTATGAGTACCGACGCAACCAAAGTCGAGCTTCCGAGCTCTGTGAAACGCTACGCCCTTTACCTGATGGTAATGGCAGGCCTTGGTGGTCTTCTCTATGGTATTGACGTAGGCGTAATTGCCGCCGCTCTGCCGTATATTGAAAAGACCTCTTCCTACACTCCGCAGCAGCTGGCCATCGTGGTGGCCGCCGTGCTGTTCGGTTCTGTTCTTTCCTCCCTGTTCGCCGGCATGCTTGCCGAATGGCTGGGGCGCAAGAAGGTTATCATCCTCTCTGCCCTGCTGTTCACGCTGAGCATCCCGGTCATCTGCTTCTCCAATGGCGTGTTTGAGATGCTGATGGGTGGCCGCATCCTGCAGGGTGCCAGTGCCGGTCTCGTGGGTGTGGTGGTTCCCATGTACCTGGCTGAATGTCTGGATGCCAATTCCCGTGGTAAGGGTACCGGCATGTTCCAGTTCATGCTTACCGTCGGTCTCGTGTTCGCCGCCGTTATCGGTCTGGTGACCACCATGCTGGTAGGCGCTGCTGATGACCCCACCGTGACCGCCGAAAACAAGGTGGCCGCCTGGCAGGTTATCTTCTGGTGCTCCTCCATCCCCGGCCTCATCCTCTTCTTCGGCGCATTCAAGCTGAAGGAATCCCCCCGCTGGCTGTACCGCCGCGGTCAGCGCGAGCTGGCTCTCTGCTCCCTGGCCTCCAACAACGGTGACGCCGCCGCCAAGGAAATTCTGGACGAAATGATTGCCGCTGACGCTGCCGAGGAAGCCGCCAAGGCTGATATGGCCGAGGCCGCCAAGGGCGATTCCCTCCTCCAGCGCAAGTATGTGATTCCCTTCATCCTGGCCGTAGTAGTGCTGGCCTGCACACAGGCTACCGGCATCAACTCCGTGCTGAACTACTCCGTGAAGATTTTCCAGCAGGCTGGTCTGCAGGGCGAAGTGGCAAACATGGCTGACCTCGCCATCAAGGTGACCAACATGCTCATGACCATCGTGGCCGTGACCCTGGTGGACAAGAAGGGCCGCACCTTCCTGCTCAAGATGGGCACCATGGGCATCATCGTTGGTCTTGCCGGCGTGGGTGCCATGTTCCTGACCGTGGAGAATGAACGCGTTGATGTGACCGCCCAGGTGGCTGCCCTGGTGCAGGACAACGCCCTGAACGTATCCGCAGCCGATGCCGTGAAGGCCGCCGCCACCCCCGACGTACTGGCCGCCCACCCCGACTTCATGCAGGGTGAATCCGTGGCTCCCGGCATGCAGCTCATCGTGACCTACACACAGGGTCAGGACAGCATGCAGAACGTGGCAGAGGTTCGCGCTGACGGTGCCGCCGATGGTGCTTCCATCGTCATCGCCAAGAGCACGGCACTTGCCCCCACCTTCATGGATGACATCTGCTTCTGGACCACCCCGCTGCCTGAAGGCGCCGTGAAGGAAGTAACCATCACCAAAGCCGAAATCGGCATGAAGCCCAACGCCGTGACCGGCTGGATTGTGGCTGGTTTCTTCGTGGTGTTCATCGCCTTCTACGCTGCTGGTCCCGGCGTGTGCGTATGGCTGGCTCTCTCCGAGCTCATGCCCAACCGCATCCGCGCCAACGGCATGGCCATCGCACTGCTCATCAACCAGGGTGTTTCCACCACCATCGCAGGCACCTTCCTGCCCTGGGTGGGCAACTCCGGCTACTCCACGGTATTCTTCTGGCTGGCTGGCTTCACGGTAATCTACTTCATCACCGCAGCCTTCTTCATGCCTGAGACCAAGGGCCGCACCCTCGAGGAAATCGAGCAGTACTTCAAGACGGGCAAGATGCCCGAAAAGAACTAATCCACCAATTAGTTTAACCGCCTTTTCCGCCGGCTCCCCCGACACGCCATTCCGGGGGAGCCGGATTTTTCTTGCACCGCAGCCCCCCCCAGGCAAGAGCCTGCACTTCCGCAGGCTTTCATGCAGTACAACACCTAACAAAAAAAGCCGCACAGGGCACTCTCTGCCCTGCGCGACTCCGACAATCATCCGCACTCAGATGCGGAACCGGCTTACGCCTTCTTCTTATTCTTCTTAGGCGGACGCCCACCCCGGTTCTCAGGCTTGGGGAACATGGAGGAATAGGTCAGCTCATCGTCTGACATAGGCAGAACGATGCTGCCGCCTCTCTCCCGAAGCTGGCGGGAAAACAAGCGGACTGCCGCCAGCAGCACGCTATTGCGGCTGCGCTTATAGCTATCTGCCGTGCCATCTACCTTTTTCAGCAAATCAACCGGGCAACGAAACGTAACAATTCGGCTCATATAGTATTATGTATGGGGGGTGAAAATTAATGAGGGTGACCACAACCGCACCCGCCATGGTGGTGCGGCTCCCCGCACTGGCAGTGCTGACCATCGCAATCACAGTCGGGTTTACCGCAACTGCAGGTATGCCCGGACTCAGGCACATAGTCTGCATCTTCAATCTCCGGCGGCAAGGGGATATCATCATCGGGGTGGTATGGCGGCTCCAGACGCGCAGCCAGCGAGGGCGTTGCGGCCACTTCTGCCGCAAAACGGCCGTGCAGGTTGCGCGTGCGCAGGTCAGCCCCGGCGGCCAGCAACTGCTCCACGATTGACTCGTAGCCATAGTAAGCCGCCAGATGCAGCGGAGGCTGGCCATAAGCGTTGCGGGCATTCACATCGGCCCCGGCGGCCAGCAGCAGAGAAATGAGCGCCGTATCGGGCTCAATACCCATACCGGCCAGGTTCGGCGCCAGGTCCACCTCATCCTGCAGCAGCATGGTGGCAGCGCGGCTGAGCGTTTCTGCATCTTCACCATTCATCAGAGCCGCCAGAAACTCCTGCACCGGCTCGTCATAATCGTCCGGGTCAAGGTCGGCTGCCATTTCGCGCAAATCCTCCGGGAGCACACGAGGTTTTTCCTCCTCCTCCAGAGTCACGCTGTTCCATTGCAAATCGCTCATGCGCCCCAGTATACCGCAAAACTCTTCACGTTTCCAGCATAATGTCACAAATAACCCGCACGGAGAACTTTATACTTTACTTAAACCCATAAAAGTGTAGCATGAATATATGGCCAGACGCCCAGTCAACAAATTAACAAGCACCCGCAAACCCCAGACTTCCGGCAAGGGAGGATGGGTTGTTGCGCTACTGCTCATTGCTCTTGGTGGCGGTGGGTACTATGGGTATGACCTCTACCAGCAGAAAGAAAACGAACGCAAGGCAGAAGAAGCCGCGCGCCGCGCGCGCCTCGAGGCCGACAAGCGCCTCGCGGAAGAACTGGCCCGCCAGGCGGCTGAGAAAGCAGAACGCGAACGCCTTGCCGCAGAACAGGCAGAGCGGGAACGCCTCGCTGCCGAGGAAGAAGCACGCCGCAAAGCGGCCGAAGAAGAAGCCGAGCGCCGCCGTAAGTTGAAGGAAAGCCAGACAGAAGACACCCCCGCAGAACCCGGGCCCACCCCCACCCCGACAGAGCCGGAACCTGCTCCACAATCTTCCATATACGATGAGGAGCTGCCCCTGCATGGCGCAGATGCCAACAGCATCAGCACTCGCAAAAAGTTTGATACCATGGTGGACAACCTGCTCGAAAAGCGGGACTTCGCCGCCTTTGAAAACGCCATGCGCGCCAAAATCAAAGAGAGCATACCTGCCTACACCGGCAATGGTAAACTCAACTACGGGCAATTCAAAAACAACCGCAACCTGATGCAGGCGGTAGATCTCTGCCTGCTCATCCAGATGGCTACACCAGCAGAAATGAGCAAGCTGGCAGCCCTGGAGGGCGATGACAACGACAACAACGGCGCAGATTTCCTGCGCTGGGCCTTGCGGGACAAGAGCCGCCCGCTGCATCTCTTCCTGCAAAGCTACATGACCCAGGAAGGGCGGGATGAAAACGCCGCGCATTCCCTCAACCTTTTCTACCAGATATGGCATGACCTGGAGCCGAAAGAGCGCACCAGATACCTCAACCTCACCATAGCCGGTGCCCTGATGAGCCCCGCGGTGTGCGAATCCAGAGGCTTGTACCGGGATACGAATGTACCCATGCTCACCGTACCCGAAGTCTGCGCCTACCTGCGCCAGATGGATTCCAGAAAAAAACTGGTGACAGATATCAAGAAACTGAGCATTTCCCAACTCATCCATGTGGTGGACGTCCGCCTGCCCCAGTCAGAATTCGACTGGGCAGCAGAAAACACCAACTACAGCCAGGCAAACTGGAGCGAGGCCTACAACTCCATCAAATACCTGATGGAGCGTGCTGCCAACGGCAAAGACCCCTACGAACTGTATTCATTCGAAGAAATACGCAAGGAAGGCGGCGTGTGCCGCGACCAGGGGTACTTTTCCTGCAACACGGGCAAGTGCCGCGGCGTACCGGCTGTGTACATCGTGGGCGATGGTGACCGCGGGCCTCATGCCTGGATGGTGAACCTGACCAATGCCACCACCTGGGTACAAACCAATTCATACGGGTACAACAGCGGCCGCTTTACCAACCCCTGCTCCGGGCGTTCCCAGCACGAATCTGTCCTACTGAACCGGGACGTCAAGACAACGGATGCCAAAATGGTACCTGC
>JAFNWZ010000159.1 GCA_017379255.1 Akkermansia sp.
CGTCAACCGGGTCAAGAACAGTAGCACCAACGCCGCACTCACGCGCTCCGGCATGGCATACATTAACCAGTATCTCTGGCATGGAGACCCCGGTGCGGCTGCAGATTCAACCACCGATTAACCCTTTCCGCCCCATTCCGCCATGAAACCTCAGCTCCTGCTCTCCCTCTCATTGCTGGCAGCCTGTGCAGCCCAGGCCGATACCACCCAGGCAGCCAACCTGGTGCGGGAAGGGAAACCGGCAGATGCGCTGAACGCGCTGCATAACCAGAGCTCACCCGAAGCCGCCTTCTGGAAAGGGCGGGCGCTCATCGACCTCGGCCGCCTGCGTGAAGCCGCAGCAGCACTGGCCCAAGTGCCGGCAGAGCACGAACTGTACCCCTATGCAGCCAAGGCGCTGTTGTACTGCGCCTGGAAAAGCGAAAGCGTAGATTTTGCCGTCATCGCTACCCCCATGGCCACGAGCAACAACCCTGAAATTGCAGAACTGGCTACAGCCGCCCTGGCCGAATTCTGGCTCCGGCAACCCCGCAGCCAGGACAATTCAGCCCTGGAACGCCTGCACCGCATGGCGGCAGACAACCCGGAACTGAAGCCCCTGCTCCAGCTGCTCGAAATCGACAATCTGCGGCTGCGCGGCGAGTTTGACAAAGCCATTGCGCTTTGCCGTGAAATGGAGGCGGATACCACGCTCCCCCTCATCATGCGCCACCGCGTGCGCCTCTCCCTCTCCTCCGTCTACTACACGAAGGAAGAATCCCAGCCAGGTAAAGATGCCCAGGCAACAGCAGGCTGCCCCCTGCCCCTCCTGGGCGGAGACGAGGCAACCACCCCCATGGATTACGATGACGGCAAGGGTGAAGAAACCCTGTTGCATTTCATCTCCTCCCACCCGGATTCCCCCTTACTGGAAGAAGCATTCCGCCGCCTGCAGAAGCGCCAGGCCTTCCAGAACAGTGAATACGCGCGCACCAAACTGAAGGAATGGGCAGCAGAACCGCTCAAATCAAACCGGGCAGCCACAGCCTTACTTATACTGCAGCACCTGCTCATTCCGGAGGACACAGACCAGGAACTGTCTATTGATGTCACCTGTGCCAACACTGCCGCTGCCACCTGCCCGAATGAAGCCGCCACGCGCACCATCCTGGTGGAGCAGACCCGCTGGTTCATCAACCGCAATCAACCCCATGAAGCGCTCCTGTACCTGGGAATGATTCGCAGCAACGATGTGGTCAAGGATTTCATCGAAACCCAGCTGCACGACCCCAAACTTCCCTCGACGGCACAGGCTTACCTGGACTGCGCGCGCAACGCCCCCGAGAACCTGCGGCCTGCAGCACTGAAAAACGCGCTGCTCAGCGCCCTGATATCCGGCGATTCAGCAGTGCAGGAAACCGTGCTCAACATGCCGGATATAACCCCGGCGCTGCATTACGACCTGCTGAGCACCCGCGCCGCCTACCTGCTCGACAAAAGCCCCGGCCAGGCGCAGGCAGATCTGGACCTGCTCCTTTCCATCCCTGCGCCAACGCTGGATATGCAGGCAGATGTGGAAATGGACCAGGCATACCTGCACATGCTGCACACCCCGGATTCCGCACTGGAACTCCTTCACAAGAGCAAAATCAACACCCATCTGACCAGGCTTTCCCCCGAACGCCAGCTGCGCTTCATTGCCTTGCAGGAAGAATCGCTGCGCCGGATTTCCGGCACCACTGGTAACCTGAATGCCAACCAGGAAAGCATTGAGCTCATCCGCCAGGCCGCAGGAAAGGTGAAAGCCCCGCATGTGGTTGCCGTTCTCACCTTACACCTGGCCAGTCTGCAATCAACGAACGGGCAATACCCGGAGGCGCTTCGTACCCTCAACTCGCTGTTGCGAAAATACCCGAGAACCGATTTTGCCCCCCGGGCGCTCTACATGTCAGCCCGCGTTTCAGAACTCATCGGCACGCTGGATTCTCTGAAACGCGCTGTTGCGCTGTACGAAAACTGCGCAAGCCGCAGCTCTGAGTTAAACATCAAAGCCAACACCCGCCGCGCAGCTGTTCTTCTGCGTCTGGGCAAGCACGAGGAAGCAGAACAAAGCCTTACCTACCTGCTCCGCAAGAATCCGGATATGCGGATTCAGGATAAATTGCTGGTTAATGCGGTTCTGGCTAATAACCAGGCGCTTCTCGGCACAGAAGAAGGCCGCCGAGAAGCCGTGCGCATTGCTGGAGAATATCTCACCAGCCCGGAGCTGACCACCTGGTGGCGCTTCCGCGCACTGCTGCACCACGCCACCCTCTGCGCCCGTGCCGGCATGCGAGAACAAGCGCTTGCCGATTACCGCGAAGTGCTTTCCCTCCAGCCGGCAACCGGCAAATCCCCCACCGAAGCCGAATGGTCCGTGCTGTACAGCGCAGGCTCCGGGGCGGTTGCAGAACTTCTGGAACTGAAACAATACCCCGCCGCGGCTGACATGGCAGACCAGATTGCCAACTGGAATAAAAACGAAGCAAGCCTCAGCCGCCGCCGCCAGTTCTCTGACTGGGCACAATTCATCCGGCAAACCTATTTTGTCAACTGATGTCCGCCATTCCCCTGTCCCCCCATTCTGCCATGGCGGGGGCACGCGTGCAGTTGCGGGAGAAATCGTGAACCCTGTCCTGCTTTATGCTTGCATGCACCGCATGAAATTGATAGAATTCGCCCATGCTTTTTGAACGGGAAACAGTAACACCTCACGGGCGCCTCGCGACCATGGAAGAACTGTTCGCCCGCGTGGCCCGGCGCGAAACAACCACCTACGAACCGGGGCGGGTACCCGTTGAGGCACTGGAGGCCTTCGGCAACCTGGAAACCCCGCTGCGCTACATGCTGGAAGCCGCTTCTTCCGGCTGCAAAGACCGCACCCGGCTTGCCCAGTTGCGTAAGGTGGAGAAATGCCTCAATACCCTGCCCGATGCACTGATGACCAGTCTTTCTGCCGGGCCGGAGGAGAACTGGATGTGCATGTTCCGCCACCTGTTGCAGCTGCATACCCTTTTGACGGATGCCGGCATCGGCACGGACGCGGCGGAATATTCCACACTGCTGCAGAAGATGGTGCAACTGGCAGAAACCGTCTCCCAGGCAGCGGCAGTGGAAATCAGCCCAGCCTCCATGTTCACCCTGCTGCTCATGCAGGTGGAAATGCAGCGGATCAACGCCCCCCGCAAGCGCCGCAAGGCCACCCGCAAACGCCGCAAGGCCAAAACCAGGAAAACGGCCGCTTCGCAGAAAAAAGAACCCTGATGGTGAATCAGGGCTTTTCTGTTTCAGCAGAAGGCTCAGAGAAATCACAATGCTGCAGGTAATAGGCAGCGGCTTTATTGCCCTGTGCAGCAGCTTTTTCCCACCACACACGCGCGGCAGAGCGGTTTTTCTGCACCCCGGCGCTGCCGGAATACAGGAGCAGCCCCAGGCGCAACTGAGCGCGGGCATCCCCCGCAGCTGCGGCTTGTTCTAAATCTGCCCGCATAGAGGCCAGCCGCGCACGCACCAAATCATCCGGCGGCTCCTGCTTTTCCGATTTGGGCAGCGGCGCTGAATGGCTGATGCTCACCGGGCGCATCACAAAAGGAAGCAGCGCACTCACCCAGAACAGGCAGATGAGGGCTGATACCCACCAGGGCATCTTGCGCCGCACGGGCAGCAGCCCGAAGTGGCGGCGTACAGCCCGAGGCCGGCGTTCATCACGCGCCCGGCCTGCACGTGCCGCCCGGGCAGAAAAGCGCACCGTCCGCTGCATTTCTGCCAGTTCCGGGGCATCCGCATAACGCAGGTTCCGTTCACGGGCCTCATCATACAGGCGGCGTTCCTGTTCATCACCCAGGATGCGGTACGCCTCGGCTACCAGTTTGAAGCGTTCCTCCGCGGCAGCATTCCCGGCATTCAAATCGGGGTGGTATTTCTTAGCCTGGCGGTAATATGCCTGTTTCAGCTCTGCCGGTGTGGCAGTAGCCGGTACTTCCAGCAATTCATAATAATCCGGGCGCATCATCGTCATCAGGAAATCCACTCATGAGCAAAGGCCAGTATGCTGCGCTGCGGGCTCCACCCCAGCGCCCTCAGGCGGCTGCAATCCACATGCATATCAGACACCCCGCGGGCTGAAGGCCCAGCAGCCTCCTGTTCGGCCTCAATGTGAAACGCGGCCTCCAGCAGCCCATAGATGGAACTCCTGGTAAAACTCTCCCCGCTCACATTAAACAAGCCCTCCTGCAGCCAGGGCTGCGTGCCCAGCAGCAGCAAGGCCTGCACCGCATCATCCCGGTGCAGGTAGTTCAACCGCCGCCCGGCACCGCCCGGCAAGCCGGGCAAGGCCTTGAAAAAGCGGCGCAGCAGCTCGCAGCGCCCCGGGCCATACAGCGGAGCCAGCCGCGCCACCACGCCGCCGCCCTGCAGCACCACAGCCTCTGCCTGCAGCAAAATCTGCGCGCGCTCCGACACCGCGCGCGGCGGGGTCTCCTCCGTCACCGTTTCGCCCCCCTGCCCGGCATACACCGAAGTAGAGGAACAGAACACCACACGCACCCCGCTGAGCATGGCCACCAGTTTTTCCACCGGTTCCAGGTATGCGCGACGATAATCCGCCGGCGTGCCACCATGCGTAGCTGCGCAGCAGAACACCATATCCGGCACCAGCCGCTGCAACGCATGGCGCAGCAGGGAGGCATCCCCCGCGCTGCCGCGCAGATTAGCCACGGCTGCGGGGTCAATGGTCAGAACCCGGGCACCCTCCCCGCGGCAGGTTTCTGCCAGCGCAGCGCCCAGAAATCCCGCCCCGATTACCCACACGCTGTGGCCCTGCAGGTTCATGCCCGGTGCTTCCAGATGAGTTCCGCCAGTTCCAGATCCCCCGGCAGGGTAATTTTCAGGTTCACACCGCCGGAAACCAGCCGTGTGGGCACCCCCATGGCCTCCACCGCGGAGACCTCATCGGTCACCACCAGCGCATGCGCCTTCACAAAATCATACGCCTGTTGCAGCATATCCAGGCGGAAAATCTGCGGGGTCTCCATGCCCCATAAATTATCACGGCTCACCTTCTCAGGCAGCGAGAATCCGGCAGCATCCGCGCGTTTCAGCGTATCCACCACCGGGTGCGCACAAGCCGCGGCCCCTGTCTCACCGGCCGCATCCAGACAAGCCCGGATGCCCTCCGGCGTAATCAGCGGGCGCGCGCCATCATGCACGGCCACCATTCGCGTGCCCGCTGGAAGCGCTGCCAGCCCGGCAGCCACGGAATCCTGCCGCTCAACACCGCCATCCACCCGGCTGACGGGAACCGGAAACGAAGCTGCAGCCAGCCCGGTTTCCACCCAGCGGCTTTCCGGGCACACCACCACCACCGCCGCCGCACCGGCAGCCACAAAGGCATCCACACTGCGGCGCAGCACCGGCGCACCATCCAGATGCGCGGCCAGCTTATCGAATCCGGCGCGGCGGGAACTGCCCGCCGCCACGATGACGGCACAGAACATGGCTTCAGAAAAGAACTATCAGTTCAGGCGGGAGCCCACCAGCTGGGAAAGCAGCTTACCGGGAGCGCGACCCTCCGTACGGGTCTGCATCTCCTTCATCACGCGGCCCATATCCTTCTTGCTGGTAGCGCCCAGCTCAGCAATCACCGCTTCCAGCACAGGGAGGATTTCCGCCTCGGTCATCTCGCTGGGCAGCAGAGCCGCCAGCACGCCGATTTCAGCCTGTTCCTTCTCCACCTGCTCAGTGCGGCCGGCCTGGGCATAAAGCGCAATGGCATCCTCGCGCTGCTTAATCTGCTTGCGAACCACGTTCTGCTCTTCGGCTGGCGTCAGTTCAGCCGTCACACTGCCCTTGGTCAGGCGGGCATTCTGCAGGGCAGCCTTCAATCCGCGCAGTGCACCCAGCGCCACCGTATCCTTCGCCTTCATGGCGGTCTTCATTCCTTCCGTAATCTGATTATCCATTGCACTCATAGTACCCCCATTAAATCATGACCACGCGCGCATGCGCAAGGCTGAAATGATATCCATGACAAACCCCATTGGAAAAGGACTGGTATCATAGCATTCCAACCGCCCGGTTTACTCACTGCGCAGCAGATTACCGGCGCGGTCGTAATATTCAGTGCGCTGGCGATTCATGCCGCTTTCATCATAGACGTATACTTTGCGGAACGTTCCGTCCTCCCAGGACACGGGGGTTCCTGCCGCATCACGGTATGAAATTTCCTCCGGCTGGTTCTGGGCATTCACTCTGATATCCTGGAAGGCAAATCCTTCCGGGCAATTCACCAGAGCGCCGGAAACATCCCGGAATGACCACACCATGCCTCCATCTGAATACTCATAGACAATCTGGGCAATACCATCTTCACCAGCGCGCGGGGTAAGGTCTTCGGCAAGGCTCACCATGCGGGTCATCCTGTTCTGAGCATCATATTCCATACGTTCACCGGCATTCTCTCCATTTCGGAGGTGGGGTCCGCCCTCCTGATTGAGAAATACCTTGAGCGTTTCATTGCCCCGTTCGTCAAACTCACGGCGGATACCGGAATAATCCTCCGGCAACATAACGGGATTCCGCGCGGCATCTACATACACCTCCAGCACAACCCGGCCGCTCTGGTCATACTCCTTCCGGACACCGGCATATCCCCGCCTGGTCAGAACTGGTCGGCCATCTGCACCACAAAACAGCTGCAGAGCCACGTTTCCCTGATTATCATATTCGCGTATAAAACCGCTCACTCCGTTTTCTCCTGGTACAGGTTTTCCGGCTTCATCAACCCTCATATATCGCAGGATGCGGCCTTGTTCATCGGTCTCTTTCAAACTTCCCGCAGCAGAATCGGGCGTATATATGATGGAAGTCTGACAGCCCGTTTCTCTATCAACTTTGCTCACATTGGTTAACTTGCCATTATCTCCATAAATACAGCATTCCTCAGAACCATCTTTTTTCTGGGAAATACGGCTCTTGAGATTCCCCTCCGCATCATAATATGAGATCTGCACCACATCATCCCCAGAATCATAAATGAAGGCGGATTCCGCAAAACCATCCGGGCCGGCACAAGGCATGCCATTTTTATCCAGGAACCGGAGTTTCAGCACCCGGCCTTGCGTATCAAATTCAATAACACATCCTGGCTTCTGCTCCGACGCCGGGCATTCTTGTTTCCAGGCCGTTCCATCCGGGCGCAAATATTTTTTCAGAAAAACCGTACCACTGGCATCCTCCAGATTTTCCTGCGTACAGTTGCCAAGCGCATCATACTCATAGTGTACAGCCGCCTCCCGATTGGGAGGAGCTATCTTCTCCCCTTTCAACCCCAGAAATTCCCGCCGGTACAGATACCCCAGTTCATTGTACCTGACCCGCATGCCAGCCGTACCATCTTTAGCAAGGACCTGTTCCTTCTCTTTGCCATAGTACCGCCATTCCGCCCATGTTTCCTTTCCGAATTTCCCCCGGGTAATCCTCACAGAAGCCATGCCGTGCACATTCAGGCATGGTGTCTCATCCGCACCATAATAAAATTCCCCGCAGGCTTCTCCCGTGGGCTCATACTCAATACGGCTCATCGCAAAGCCCAGCTTATTCACAATAAGGGAACCATCCACCCCCAGGCTCTTCATCTCTTCCGCCAAACCGGCATCGTTGTGCCTCACAAGTATGCTGGCATGCCCCAGGTCAGACAAACAGGGACTCCCGTCTGCCCCAAAAAAATCCTGCCTGCTTACATTCCCGGAAGCATCATATTCCAGCCGGGTAGAGGCGAACCCCTGCTCTGACACACACAATTTTCCCTGCGTATCCAGATGTTCATAACAAATCACCCGGTTCTGACCGTCGTACTGCATACGCATTTCAGCAATTCCCTCGGCACCCAATACTGGTTTACCTTCGGCATCGAGGTGCATCAGGCTACAGATATTTCCCCGTTCATCATACGCATATTTTGTACAGGAACTTCCAGTGCTACTGATACAGGGCTTTCCATCAACACCGAAAGCCCTATCCATCTGCACAGCACCAGAAGGCAGCAGGATTCGCTCCATCCTGGCATATCCAGCCGCCGCATCCAGGACAGGCCGTCCCTCCACATCATAGAACGCCTCCTCTACCATGTTGCCGTTCTGCCAGACGTAGCGCACTTCTGCCACACCATCCATAGCAACAGCCTGCCCCCGGGCATCAATATAGCGCACGCGAATGGGGAGAGGCCCGGCTCCATAATCAAACGCATACCCGCCTATACCCTTGCGCCCCTCCATGGGCTGTCCCCCGGCATCCGTGAATTGCATGCGCAGAATACGCCCGAGGGTGTCACGTTCATACCGGCACCCCCATACGCCATCCTCATTCGGGCGTGCGTCCCCATCAGCGTTCCGGTA
>JAFNWZ010000160.1 GCA_017379255.1 Akkermansia sp.
ACGCGGCGGATCTCGGCATCGCGGCCGATGACCGGGTCAATCTTGCCCTGGCGGGCGCGGGCGGTCAGGTCGGTGCCGTATTTCTCCAGTGTCTGGTATTTCTGCTCCGGGTCCTGGTCGGTGATGCGCTGGTTGCCGCGCACATCCTTAAGGGCTTCCAGATACTTCGCCCGGGTGAGCCCGCAGTTTTCCAGCAGCGGGGAAAGCGCGGAATCTGCCTCGAATACGCCCAGCACAAAGTGCTCCACGCTCAGGTAGTCATCCTTCATGCTCTGGCGCTGCTGCTCGGCGGCGGTCAGGTCGCGGTCCAGCTCCGGGCCGATGCCCGGGCTCTGCGCCACCCCGCCGCGCTGCCGCGGCTGGCGGTCCAGCTGCGCTGCCAGTTCCCGCTGCAGCCGGGCGCTGTCTGCCCCGGCGCGGGTCAGCACGGCGCCCAGCACGCCGCCTTCCTGCTGCATGAGCGCCAGCAGAAGCTCTGCCGGGTATATCTGCGCACGCCCTGCCGACTGCGCCGCTTTCTGCGCTGCCTGCAGACCTTCCATGAATTTTGTAGTAAGATTGTTGTTCATCATAATGCATTTGATGCTGCCTGGCAGCCCATGTGTTCAAAAATATTATGCGAAGTTGTAAATTTATTTCTCCGCTGCATACCGGGTGGGGGAAGGGGAATCAGGGGTGATGGTTGTTGTGGGAATCGTCGGGATGCACAATATCCGCCAGCGGGCGGTAGGAGGGCAGGCGCCAGTTCATGTATACCGCAGCCATGCGCACCACAAACACCACGATGGTGCCCATGATGTAGGAAAGCTGGTAGGGGCAGTTGAAGTACTGCATGATGACGAAGAGCAGACTGCCCGAGAACGCAGCGGAGGCATACACCTCATTGGAGCGGAAGACGTAGGGCACGTTGCCGGTGAGCACATCACGCAGCGCGCCGCCTGCCACACCGGTGCACACCCCCATGCAGATGCAGACAAGGCCGTCGCATCCCAGATAATAAGCCTTGGCCGCCCCGAGCAGGGTGAAGAAGGCCATGGCGAAGGCGTCTGCAATGCGGATGGTGCCCACGGGCGGATTCCAGAAGCGGGTCAGGTAGAACATGACCAGCGAGGTGATGAGCGCCATGTAGAGAAACTGCACATCGTGCCCCACCACCCAGTAAATGGTTACAGGGGAGCCCTGCTGGGTAATCATGCCGCTGAGCAGGATATCGCGCACGGTACCGCCGCCCAGCGAGGCAATGGTGCCGCACACCAGCACGCCCACAATATCCATGCGCACGCGGCTGGAGGCCGTGGCACCGGCAATCGCGCCCACAACCGTGGCAAAGACGCAGCAGAAGTAGAATAACGGGTGGTCGCCGAAGTCCTGTACGGCTTGCAGACTGTTCAGGCTGTGTGTCGCGATGGCGGTCATTGTTTCTTGAAAAGCCAGATGAGGAGGCCAATCAGCAGGATGGGCCAGAACCCAAAAAGGTTGAGGGCGATGATTCCCAAAGCCGTCACAAGGAAGATGAAGGGAACTATCAGGCCGCTCTGCTTCAGGATCTTGAAGAGCCCGGGGTTGCGCAGCTTCTCCTCCTCCTCGTTGAGGTTGACAGAGTGCAGCGGTCGCCAGGTGGCGCTGTCGGACCGGCGCACCCAGGTCTCATCGCTGATGTCTCCGCTGGCACGCAGACGCAGCAAATCCTCCCCGCTCACGGGGCCGACTTTTTCTTCGCCTGTATCGTAGTAGAACTTGCGTGCCATGGTAAACAGAGGGGGGGGAATCAGGCATGAATGGCGCGGCCATCTGCTGCCAGCACTGCTTCATGAATGGCCTCCGAGAGGGTCGGGTGGGCGTAAATCATGGAATTGAGGTCGGCATCAGTCAGTTCGCTGTTGAGTGCCAGCTCCGGGGCGGTGAGCAGTTCGGTGGCGTTGTCGCCCACAATGTGGGCACCCAGCAGCTCGCCGTGTTCCTTGCCGAAAAGCAGTTTCACGAATCCTTCCGTATCGCCGCCGGCCACAGCACGGCCTATGGCCTGGAAGGGGAACTTGCCCACCTTGTATTCCACCCCGGCCTCCTTGAGCTCGCGCTCGCGCTTGCCCACGCTCGCCACCTGCGGGTGGCAGTATGTGCAGCCCGGCACATTGGCCGCCTGCTTCGGGGTGTGGCCATCCACAAACATGCCCTCCACGGCCTGCTCGGCCTCGTAGCTGGCGGTGTGGGCCAGCATGATGCCGCCGATGCAGTCGCCCACGGCGAATACCCCGGGAATGCTGGTTTCGTAGCGCTCATTCACCTTGATGAAGCCGCGGTCTGTGAGCTCCAGACCGGTGGCTTCAGGTACCACCGGCACTACGCCGATAGCCACCAGGCATACATCGGCCGTGATTTCCTGCACTTTGCCATTCTTGGCGGTGATGGTGGCGGTCACGCTCTCGCCGTTATCCTGGAGGGAATCCACCTTGGCACCAGGCATGCAGGTGATACCCTGCTTCTTGAAGGAACGCTCCACAGCCTGGCTCACCTCGTCATCCTCATTGGGCAGGATGCGCGGCAGGGCTTCCACCAGGGTCACCTTGGTGCCGAAGCAGTGGTACACGTATGAAAGTTCGCTGCCGATTGCGCCGGAGCCGATCACAATCATGCTCTCCGGGCGCTTCTTCATGACCAGCGCGTCCTTGCTGCCGATGATGGTCTTGCCATTGAACGGGAACACGGGTACTTCGCGGGTGCGGGCACCGGTGGCAATGAGAATCTGCGGGGCTTCCAGCGTGGTTACCGTGCCATCCGCCGCGGTGACCTCCACCTTGCCGGGGGCGGGAATGCGGGCCTCGCCTGCAATGTTCTCAATCTTGTTTTTCTTGAAAAGGAACGCAATACCGGCAGAAAGGCGGTCGCTGATCTGGCGGGAACGGCCGATGACGGCCTCCCAATCCACACTCAGGCCTTCTGCCGCAATGCCGAATTCGGCTGCGCGCTTGTTGATGGTGTTGTAGACCTCACCGTTCTTTAGCAGGGCTTTGGTCGGGATGCAGCCCCAGTTCAGGCAGGTGCCGCCCACGCGCTCGCGCTCTATGCAAGCCACGCGTTTTCCCAGCTGGGCTGCTCGGATGGCTCCAACATAGCCGGCAGGGCCGCCACCAATCACAATCAGGTCGTAACTCATGCTGCGCATGATACTCTTTCTTCCCCGGCATGGCAAGAAGGATTGTGGTGTTATGACCCTAAAATCTCTCCTGCCTGGCGGCAGGAGAAATTCTCTCTGCCCACCGGGCAGAAATTCTCTCCCGGCGCAGCCGGGAACTTATCTCGACCCCAGGCGAACTTATCTGTTTTGCCGCGCAGCGGCAAAAGATGATGCAAACGCCGCTGCACCCGCAGGGTGCAGGATTATTTCTCATTTATACTTGCATACACCAGAAGAGCATGTATAATTCATTACATGTCAATACAGAACTCTCCTCTGGCTGAACAGTCGCTTCGATTCGCTATTGAGCTCGTTTCCTACATGCGCCCTGTCAAAGGGTGCGGCATTATCAAAGACCAGATATTGCGGGCAGGCACTAGTATTGGGGCAAATATCCGGGAAGCTCAATATGGATATAGTGCCGATGACTTTGTGTTTAAATTACAACTGGCCGTGAAAGAGTGTGCTGAAACCGGGTATTGGCTGGATGTGATTGAAGGGGTCGGCGTTCTGCCGCCTGATATTGTGAAAGATTTAAGGTACAAGAGAAATCGGATTCACCGCATGCTGGTATCGAGCCTGAATACAAAAAAATCGAATATGGGAATAAATTAACCCTGCCCCCTGCGGGTGCAGCTGGTATTTGTCATCTTTTGCCGCTACGCGGCAAAACAGATAAGTTCGCCTGGGGGCCTCCGCGCTTCGCGCTCTGGCCTCCCGAGTCGGCGAGATAAGTTCCCGGTTGCGCCGGGAGAGAAGTTCTGCCCCTGGCGGGCAGAGAGAATTTCTCCTGCCTGGCGGCAGGAGAGATGGAAAACAAAAACGCGTCTGGAAAAACCAGACGCGTAATTGATAGGAGTGAAATTGGAAAGTCTGACTTTCCGAAATCACTTACTTGCCCTTAACAACTTCCACGGGAGCGGGAGCAACCGGCTCCTGCACAACCTGCTGCTGCTGCTGCTGCTGGCAGGAAACGAAAGCGGCGGCGGTAAGAGCGAGGATAGCGATCTTCTTCATAATTATCTTACTAGTTTTGATGTTGTTTGATGCACCCGGCCAGGCAAGAGTAGCTTGGCGGGCTAAACTCAATATACCAGCATTCTCCTACAAATCAAGCCTAAAATGAATTTTTTTGCACTTGACAAGGGGGTGTCATTATTCCGCAAGTTGATTGAGGAGCAGCCGGAAACACAGAAAAGGGTTGCGAAATGGTGGTATCTGTGGGAAGATGCACCCATGCAGCAGAGCGATACCATAGCCGCCATTGCCACTGCGCCGGGAACCGGTGCCATTGCCGTCATACGCGTGAGCGGGCCACAGGCCCGTGCCGTGGTGCAGGTGTGTACCGGTGGGCGGGTGCTCCAGCCGCGCCTGGCCACGCTGGTGCGCGTACGCGCCGCGGACGGATGTGTGGTGGATGAGTGCGTGGCTACTTATTTTGCCGGGCCTGCCAGTTTTACCGGGGAGGACACCGTGGAGCTCAGCTGCCACGGCGGCATGCTGGTGACCCGCCGTGTGCTGGAGCGTGTGCTGGCCTGCGGGGCGCGTCCTGCAGAACCTGGTGAGTTTTCGCGCCGTGCCTTTGAGAATGGGAAACTGGACCTCACCCAGGCGGAGGCTGTTATGGACATCATCAATGCCGGGAGTGACCTCGCCCTGCGCGCCGCCCAGAACCAGCTCCAGGGGGCCATCGGCTCCCAGGTGGCAGCCGCGGCTGATACACTTATCAACGTGGCGGCCCATGTGGAGGCCTACATTGATTTCCCGGAGGAGGACATAGCCCCGGATACCACAGATGCCCTGCTGCAGCAGCTGGATGCTGCCGCCGGGGTGATGCGGCGCCTGCTGGACACGGCAGATGAAGGCCGCCTGCTGCGCGAGGGGATACGCACCGCCATTGTCGGTGCGCCGAATGTGGGTAAATCCAGTCTGCTGAACATGCTGCTGGGCTACGAGCGCGCCATTGTGAGCAGCACGGCCGGCACCACGCGCGATACCATTGAGGAAAGCGTGTCGCTTGGCGGGTTGCGTCTGCGCCTCATTGATACCGCAGGCCTGCATGACAGCGCCGATGCGATTGAACGCGCCGGCATGGAGCGCAGCCGCCGCGCCGGGGCAGAGGCCGACCTGATTCTGGAGGTAGCGGATGTAACGGCGCCGCGGGTGCCGCTGGAGCTGTCGGAAACCGGTGCCCATCACCTGCTGCTCCTCAATAAATGTGACCAGCCCGCCCACCCGGATTGGGCAGGGGAGGAAGCCGCCATCCGTATTTCCTGCGCCGCCGGAACCGGACGCGAAGCACTGGAGCAGGCCGTGGAGCAGCTGTTCCTGCAGGAAACCGGTGAGCGGGATAACCTCGCCGCCATCAACACCCGCCACCGCCACGCCCTGCAGCAGGCCCTGGACTATCTGGCAGCCGCCCGCGCCGCGCTCATCGGCGGCGAATCCCCCGAATTCGTGGATGTTGATCTGCGCGCCTCGCTCGATGCCCTGGGAAGCATCACCGGGCGTATTGATACGGAGGATATTTTAACCAGGGTGTTCGCCACGTTCTGCCTTGGTAAATAAACGGCCGCCAGGCCGTTTATTTCATCCCGGTGCGCCAGCACCGGGATTTCATACCGCGCAGCGGTATTTCATCCATGGCTGCGCCATGGATTTCATCCGGCAACGCCGGATTTCATACGCCCACTGGGCGTAATTCATTGAGCCCCGCGCCAGCGGGGCGACTCCTACGCGCCCGCGTCAACCAGTGCGCCCGGAAACCACTCATCCCGGTGCGCCAGCACCGGGATTTCGTACCGCGCAGCGGTATTTCATCCATGGCGCAGCCATGGATTTCATCCGGCAACGCCGGATTTCATACGCCCACCGGGCGTATTTCATTGAGCCCCGCGCCAGCGGGGCGACTCCTACGCGCCCGCGTCAACCAGTGCGCCCGGAAACCACTCATCCCGGTGCGCCAGCACCGGGATTTCATACCGCGCAGCGGTATTTCATCCATGGCGCAGCCATGGATTTCATCCGGCAACGCCGGATTTCATACGCCCACCCGGGCGTATTTCATTGAGCCCCGCGCCAGCGGGGCGACTTATGCGAGCCTGCGTGAATCATCGCGCCCGGAAACCACGCCACATATGCGTGGAATAAGGAATATTATCACACACATCTGCTTGCTTTTTGTGCTACACTGGTATACCATCATACACAATGAAAGAAGATAAACTGGCAGATTTTTCATTACAGCTTGCAAAAGCCTCCATGGCATATTGCCGTCATCTGCATGGCTATGGAGATAAAAAGGGGCAGTTCCTACGGGCGGCATCAAGCGTTGGGGCTAATATCGCTGAAGCAAAGTATGGAAATAGTGCTGCTGATTTTGCGAATAAGTTTCATATTGCGTTGAAGGAGTGCAATGAAACTAAGTTCTGGCTTAATCTCTTTGAACCTGAAAATGAAGAACAGGCTCTGGAGTTGAAGAAATTGAAGAGATTGACAGGCAATATTATGCGCATGTTGATTAAATCGCTGCAGACACTTAAGAACAGTTCCAGCCAGAATAAGTAATATTCCTTATTCTGCGTATGTGTGGCATGGTTTCCGGGCGCGCTGGGTGGGGCAGGCGTGTAATAGTCGCCCCGCTGGCGCGGGGCTCAATGAAATACGCCCGTGTGGGCGTATGAAATCCGGCGTTGCCGGATGAAATCCATGGCTGCGCCATGGATGAAATACCGCTGCGCGGTATGAAATCCCGGCACTGGCGCGCCGGGATGGGTGGTTTCCGGGCGTGCTGGGTGGCGCGGGTGTGTGTGAGTTGCCCCGCTGGCGCGGGGCTCAATGAAATACGCCCGTGTGGGCGTATGAAATCCGGCGTTGCCGGATGAAATCCATGGCTGCGCCATGGATGAAATGCCGCTGGCCGGTATGAAATCCCGGCACTGGCGCGCCGGGATGTACGGAGCATTTCGTTCAAATCTTCGGACTGTACATGATTTTTCCTGCTCGAAAATGAATTTCCGGCTTGCTACCGCGGGGGAATTTGGGTATGATGGTAGAGTATTAGATTGGGTGGACTGTATCCTCCCGACGCAGAATTTTATACTTAAACCACATACTTATGAAATTACATCTCCCGAAATTGCTTCGTAATGCCGTGCTCGCTTGCATCACTGCTGTGGCTGGTATTTCTACGACTCTTGGTACTGCTGCCTTCACCGGCGGTGTTGTTGCCTTTGCGTTAGCAGGGCAGCAGGCGCAGGCGTTGACCTCGGCTGCTTATGCCGCGTATTCTGAACGAGTGGAAATTGATACATCTGCTGCCTATAATGCAGGCGGGAGTGTTACGTATGCCGATGGGGTTCTGCGCGGTGCCGGGGTGTCTTCAAACATCACGTTTGATGTGAATCCCGATGCGTTTGCCGGTATTCAGAAGGTGGTTGTGGTGACGAATGATGCTGGCTCTACTCCATGGGGGTTTGCTACCACGGATGATGGTACGCTGAAGGGCTGGTGGGATACGGGGCTGTGGAATAATGCCGCAAATACAGCGGTGGATCTGAGTTCTTTGACCCGGAATGAGGATGGCAGTGTTACGCTGACTGCCAGGATTGACGGCACCGGTACATATCTTTACACGGGTAATGAGATAGCTGATGCCAATAGAATCTATGGCGCCTCTGGTTTGAAAACCACTTCATTCACTGTTACGCAGGTTCTGATTGCCTCTGATCTGGTTTCCCGCCTGTATGTAACTGATAATCTGCCGGCGGGTAAGGAATTCACGCATGGTGAATATTCTGTGCGGCGTGCAGATGGCCAGTATCTGGATGCAACAACGGGGCGTTTGCAGATAAATGGTACCGCGTCCGGCGAGGTTGCGCAGAGTTCTGCCCAGAAACCCATTTATATTGGCGGATCTGGGCAGCTGTTCCTGCAGACTTGGGGTACAGGCTCCATTGTGTTGGATAATGACATCTATGTGGCTGCTTCGACGCATGGTGATGCGGCCAGTTATGGAGTAATCCGCTTTGGTAACGATAATGCAGCTGGCGCCAGCACGACGCTGAATGGTGATATCTACGTGTTGGAAAATGTCGGCATCAAGAGCAATGGCACGAATCCGGTATATCTGAATGGAACGATTACGGACAAGTTCAATGTGGATGGCTCTGCCTCGGCAGGTGGGCAGGAGATGACCATCAGCGGCAAGAGTTTTGTCATCTCTGGTGATCTGGATGTCAGCACACTCATTATTGATGCTGGCACGGCGAATGACGCTGGCGTGTCATTCGGCAAGACGGTGACCAACACTGGTAACCTGACGCTCAAGGGTAAGTTGAAGATTGATGACCTGAGCGTATATGATTATGAGCTGCCCGAAGACGCCACCTTTACCGGGGGCGATGCTGACAACGGCTACCTGAGCAGCAACATGAAGTACATCATCATTTCCAATGCTGAAGGGGCCAGCGTAACCAAGGGAGATGGATTTGCGCTCGCCGGCTCTGCTGCCAATGGTGCCAGTTTTGAAAATGGTGTGCTTTCTGCTGCCGGGGATGCCAATGTGTTCTGGACAACCTCCGAATGGAACGCTACGGCTCTGGGCGAGGGCAAGAAGTACAATGTAACGGATACT
>JAFNWZ010000161.1 GCA_017379255.1 Akkermansia sp.
ACGCATTTCACTTCAGTCCCTCGGGAATCATACTCACTCTCCCAGCCTGCGTACCCGTTCTTATTCAAGCATGGCTTTCCATCGGTTCCTAGAATAACACGTCTCATCTCATTCCCGCGGGAATCATACTCACTCTCCCAACCTGCAAACCCATCTTTATGCAGGCATGGCTTTCCATCGGTTCCTGTAAATACGCGTTTCACTATATTTCCTCGGGAATCATACTCACTCTCATAGCCTGCAAACCCATCCTTATGCAGGCATGGCTTTCCATCGATTCCTGTAAATACGCATTTCACTTCATTCCCTCGGGAATCATACTCACGCCTTGCCCCTGCTATGGAATTTCTGTCCAGACATGGTTCTCCCTCTATTCCATAATAAACCTGCCTTACCAAATTACCATGTGAATCATATTCCAACTTTTGACCAGCAAAGCCTTCCTTATGCAAACATAATTTTCCCTCCGTGTCCCGGAAACTCGTTTGCTTCAGATTACCACTGGCATCATATTCAAACTCTATACAAGCATAGCCATCTTTCGCCAGAACCGCATTTCCCATTTCATCAACATAGGTCAGGCTGACAGCCAGCCCTCGGGCGTTGTACGCGAGGTCAATCCCCGCAATTCCCTGCTTCGTAGACAGCTCCTTTCCTTCGTGAGACAAATAGCGCAACTTCAACATGCGGCCAGAGGCATCGCGTTCATAACGGTGGCCGTAGCACCCTTCTGCATTCTGACAGGGATAACCATAATTATTTAAAAACCTCTCTGAAATAACACGTCCCAGATTATCACGCTGCATGATCATCTGAGTAACTTCTGCCTTAGGTTTTCTACTCGACAATCCATCTGATGCCACTCCTATCTTTCTGTTTGTAAGAGCCCCGGCAAACCCACTACCCACAATTTTACCCACATCATCTTTCTGAACAAAGTTCACCATTTCATTCTTCGGGTCATCCACGGGGTAATTCAACGTAGTCACAACCTTGCCTTGTTTGTTCAGATAATCGCACACAAGAACCCTGTTATATATGTAATCGTGCTTGAATCGCATCGCCACCGGTCGCTCCGGAACCCATGCATACTTTGCTTCGCTCAGCGTACCTACCGAGTTACAACACTCGACCATCTGAACCTTGTAGAACTGCTCAGTGAAGCGGTAATGAAACTGCAGACCGGCAATCTGCTCCTGGGTCAGCTCGTTAATACCGACAGGAACATTATAGCATTCCACATAATCCCGGTAGTAACTCACCTTGGGGTAGCAGAAATCCCAGGCAAAGAAGGAAGTCCCCGCCACAAGTGCTGCCGCCACGCTTTGCGCAATGCGTTTCACGCGGCGGCGGCGGCGGAGTTCGCGGCCGACGCGGTCCCAGAGTTCATCCGGGCCCAGGTCGAGCATTTTGGCGGCCACATCACTGAATACGCGGTCTGTTCCCTTATCCTGGATATCAGCGGCCAGCAGGCCCAGCTCCTTAATGGACTGAGGCATGCATCCCAGAGCATCCGTGCTGTTTTTATCGCGCAGCAGAATGGGGATGATGCGGTGCACATTCTCCGGGTCGAGAGAAACAAAAGTACGCACTTCTTCATCGATCCAGTTCTTCCCCTCTGCATTCGGACGGGCAGAGTTTTCCGAACAGATGACAATGAGGTATTTGGATACCTCCAGACCGCTTTTCAGCGCATCGTTGAGCTTATCAATCACCAGGTCCGTCTTATCCCGGTAAATGGGGCGGACACTGGTTGGTTTCTCCGGATATTTCTTGCACAACTGGCTGGGCAGCTTGAAGTGGTCCAGATAGTTCTGCAATTTTTCTGCAAATGCTGCATCCTTACGGCTGTAGCTGATGAAGGCAAAGAACTTGAAAACGCGGGGGGTGGACATGGCGATGAAAATGGGCACTATATTGATTTATCAAAACGCCTTGCGGATTTCTCCGGAAGGCAGCCGGCAAGCGGGCCTAAAACTGCTGTTTTATTTTTTCAAGAGCGGTTTTCAACTCTTGCCTATTTTTCACAAAGTAAATATCACAAACATCCGCTACCCCCTTGAACACGTGTGCCGGGCGTTTTGCTTCCTCTATCTCAGTGTTGATTGTCGGCGATTTCAGCTCATCCAGCACGCATTTTTCAAACTTCGCAATGTATTCGAGCGCCAGTTTCCTTTTTTCTTCCTCAGAATGGTTATAGTAGGGATTTTCTTTTTTGGTGAGATAATCCACCACCCATTTGATGGAATTGACCGTGGAGGCCATATCGGCGAATACGCGTACTTTCGTAAAATCCGGGTTGGTCGATGCGATTTGGCCATCCTCGCTATCCAGCATCAGGGTGGATATATTGCGACGCAACGTATCCCCTTTGAATGATTTTTCGGTAGCAATCCATCCCAAAGATTCCAGGTCTTTCTTGACCGCGGCTTTCTTATCGTCTTCCTGGTTGGAAAGTTCACTGTAGTGCTCCGGCATGGCGATAATGACAACGCACTTCTCTGCCGGTTTCAAAACGCACGGTTCCGCAGGCGGAGTATTCGAAGCAGGAGTTCCTTGTGCCGCTTTATTGGGCGGGGTCAAACAAACCGCATGTGTCCGGCCTATCGTAATACTGGGCAGGTGAAACAGGAAGTTCTGGCAATAGCTGTAGACAAGAGAATAGGGGAATACCTCTTTTTCAAACTCTGCGCGATACTGTTCACTGATGCGCCGAGCCTCCTCTGTTTTGAGGTCGTGGAAAAGAGTAAGAGACAAAGCGGACAGCGCCAGTGTGATGGCGGCCGATATGCGGAAAACGCGTTTTTTCTGCTGCTGGACATAGCGGTTATTCAGCACATGGCCATCCACCTTGATCAGGAATTCAATAATCCGGAAAAGGGCGGTTTCGTTCGAGGCATGCGTGGTTTTCACCCCGGGATTCCAGATAGGAACATTCCGGTGCTTCAGTATATTCCGGAGCAGCGGCGGAATAGTTTTGTCTGAACAGCCTCCTACCACCACCGGCAGAATCTGATTTTCAGAATGCCCTTCCTGAAGGAAGGTTTCGATTTCCCATGCCACATAGTCTGATTGGGTAGAAGCCTCCGAGCACAGCACAATCAGATATCGGGCTGCTTGAAGTTCTTTTCTCAAATCTTCCTTGTAACTCTCCGTGTGTGTGGATAAATCCTCTATATCAACAAACACACGGCGCAGATACCGGGAATGCACCGGCATGTTCTCCGGCGCCACAAATTTGGCCGGGTACTGGTAGGCCTCCAGTCGTTTCTGAATAGCCAGGGCTATCGGTCTGTCCACGTGGGCATAACTGATGAATACGTATCTGTCCGCAAATCTCTGTTTCTGATGTGTAGTGTTCATATCATTGCAAGTTTAAAGTGTTTCTTTCATTGGTGCGGCATCTGCCGCTTTTTTCATCTCAGGTAACAGGCAGATGGCTCTGCCCATATTAATGGAATTGAGGTAGAACTCACGGTACGCCGGGTTCGAGCGCACCTCCCGCCAGGGCCTGATGCCCACATGTGCAAATTGTTCTTTCTTGAACCAGCTGAGCATTTCTGCGCGAAGCGGAGAATCCGGAGCACAGGAATCCACCTGCTGCTGTTCCACTGAAGTGAGCGGGCGGAAGCCTACGATGAGTTTCTCCACACACCAGCGGTTGTGCTCCATCTCGCCAAAGAGCTCGGGGTTCATATCCGGACCATAGATGGCGGAAGTGATATTGTTACAGGTACCAGCATCCGGCAAGCCCACACTGCGGAGTTTGATCTTTCTGGAAGCCGCCGCATATCGGTTGGATATCCGGGCCCAGGGCTGCATTTTCTCCCAGGCTGCCCGCATCACGGCTACTTCCTGTTTATCTCTGGCCAGGTTAAGCAGCATGTCCGGCTCATAAAGAGCAGTGCAACCCGGGATATAGGTCATGCTGGCAAAAGGAGCCAGTTTATCTATGTCTGACTCCACTCCGACATCCTCATTTAACATGCCGAACGGCCGGACATTGTTAAAATGGGGGTCTTTTGTTGTCTGTCTGCCCAGTAGGTTCAACAGACCTGCACCCACTTCCTGCTGCACCAGAATTGATACACCGGGGCGATTATACAAGCAGCGTGGCAGACTGAGCGATAAAGAAAGCGCATTCCGTGCATCTGGCAGACAAATCGCAATGGTCAGATTTGCCTCTTCCTGCACGTATGACTCCAGCAGCCTGCGCACCTCTTTACACTCGACATTTCCCTGCACAAAGTGGAATTCGGTATCAAGCCACGCCGTATCAGCGTTGTTTTCGTATGTGCATGGGGAACTCGCGCCCATGGGCGCATCCTGATACTCTGTATAAGTATAATAAGCCTCTGAGAACAGGGTCTGGTGCAGATTAATGTACTTATACATTTCGCTACGCGCGTTCTTATCAATCATCGTGATGCGCGTACGCTTCCTGCCGGAATTGGGGAAATGCAGATGCATGGCCGATTCTGTAACAAGGCTCATCCCCATGCGCGACATGCCGATGACTACCAGGTGGACATATTTGTCCGAATCGGGGCCTATTCCCTCACCATCCATATTGGGGTAGGAAATCGTATTCTTATGGGGGCGCAAGCCCAGGATCACTTCCGACCAGTGCTTGTAGAAACAGACCGGCTCTACGTCTAACTGATCCAGTTTTGTATCTTTGATGAATCCCTGGAACAGGCTGTACGTATGATACCGCTCCAGATAGATCTTACATTTCTTAATGGCAGCTTTCTGCCCTTTCAGAATGGCGTTGATGTATGTCAGGGATTCAAGATTGAGGTCATCCATATCCGAGGTGCTGCTATCGCCCGTCAGGTAAATTCCAGAGCAGGAATCAAGGCAGAGCTGGTTAAGGTCCTCTTTATTGGTTCTGTCGCCATGAATAAAGATCAGCCGTTCCATCATTTCTTCCGTCAGATTGGAGCTCAATCTTTTACGGAGTTCAGGAATAGACCCGGATGCCAGGATAACGATATTTTGCGGCCGCTTCGCACAAGAAGCACCCACGATACTCTTCACCAGAGTTTCCAGCAGGGAACTGCTTCCGATAATGACATAGTGCTTATTTAATTTGGAATAATGCTCTTCCCCCTGCTCTATGCGTTCTTTCTTACTGCGCACCATTTCCACGAAAACAGAAACGGTAAAGCCGGAAAAAATCAGATACCCGACCAGCCCGAAAAACAGGCTGACGGTGTTCATACCGATTAACAACGGGCTCTTCGACTCTCCCCCCGACGGCAGTTCGCCGCCGTCAAAGATTGCATAAAAATAGCCCTTCACCGCTTTGTTGATAATCGCCGGCCCGGAATCGGCCAGCAGCCCGGCTGCATCCATGCCGGCAAACAGTAACACAGGAATCACCAGCGGAGCAGCAATGACAACACCGCAGGTCCATACCGCAAAACCGTACGACATGCGGGCAATCCGCCGATGCAGCCAGAGGCGCGCCAGCTTGCCGATCTCAATGCATGCCCAGCAGATGATAATGATCAGAACACACCCGCAGATGACAGATACGACAAATTGCCCGACATGGTTGAATCCGAAAACAAAATCTGACTTTATTTCAGAAATGCCCCATACGGCACAAACAGTCAGCGCAATCATCAAAGCTCCGCTGTATATCCAACGAAGCAGACGCTTGTCATGAACCAAATCCAGCTCTATACACCTGCTTGTTTTTCTGTATAAAAAAACGACGCCCCGGCACAGCAAATATGAGATTCCCAAAATCAGACACAGTGCGAGAAAAACCTGCACAACACAGCTGATTGTTTCCAACATAGCTAATAACATACAATCAATGTTCCTTTCTCAATTTTATTTCATAGCCGAGGGAAAGCACATATTTAAGCGTTTCCAGGGAGGTTTTCCGGTCATATTCCCGTTCGGACTCCGGCAATTCTTCATACGGCACCAGGCAGGGATGCAATTTCAACGCATCATCCCGCTGTTCACCATAGCGCCAACCCTCGCTGATACGCCCTGCCGCCCAGACCTCATGGGTCCGCGCTGCCAGAAGCTCCGTGAGAGCCAGCAGCTCATCCGGCAATTCTATAGCCGACAAATCATCTATACATGGTTGATATTCCATATCACTATATACCTTTAATCCGGAATGTATTCCTCCCATTGCACAGCCGGTGGAGGGGGGGATTCCCATAAAAAACGTTTCAGGCGGAGAAATTACCGGGTGGAAGACAAAGTCCTGCCACCCGGTAATCATTATGGCAAACAAATCAATCAGTTACCAACGCCAATGTAGGTCCGGATGGTATTCTTC
>JAFNWZ010000162.1 GCA_017379255.1 Akkermansia sp.
CCCCTGATAAAAACAAGCTCTGAGACACATCTCAGAGCTTTTCTGTAACCACGCAGCACCGGGAGGTGCTGCGCTAGCTTCACATTCTGCATTCTGAAATCTGCATTCTGAACTACTCCCACACCTGCGTAGTACGCGTGGCGAGCTTCTGGTCGAGGCTCAGCAACTCATCAACGCGGGAGCCGCAGAGGGTCATGATATCCACAATCTCCTCCACCTGAAGTTCCTCTTCCACCTGCTCCTTCACGTAGTCAAACAGCAGGCACTGGGTGGCATACTCCTTTTCCTCCCGGCAGAGGGTCAGCAGCTCGTGGATGGATGCCGTGATGCGTCGCTCATGCTCCAAGGCCATGCGGAACAAATCCAGCGGCTTCTCCCATTCGTACACCGGGGCATTCACCGCGGGAATGATAACGCGAGCCCGGCGGTTTTCCAGGTGGGAAACAAAACGCAGCGCGTGCCCGCATTCCTCGCGGAATTGCTCGCGCATCCAATGCCCCATGCCCGGCAGGCCATATTGCCGCAGATTGCCGGAAAAGGCGAGGTAGAGGAAAGCTGATTCAAACTCCAACTTGATTTGCTTATTGACAGCAGTAACGATTTTCGGGTTCATGCATGCATCATAATTCTAACGCAGGCGCCTGAGTATCACTGTTAGCTATTTATCAGCCGCAATGCCCGTCAAATGCTTCCTGTCTCTGCCTCCCACAGAAAACAAACATGCCGCGCCCATTGCAATGAGCGCGGCAGGAATTTGTTGAAATGCAGAGTTTTACTTGCGACGGCGGCGGGCACACAGGCCAGCCAGAGCCAGCAGGCTCAGGGTTGCCGTGGCCGGCTCAGGCACCGTTACAGTGGTAATGCTGCCGGAATACAGCGGAGCGCTCTCCCCTGCACCGTAACCAGCCTGCTGCTCGGTCCCCTCTTCATTCAGCCAGGTAACGGTCGTCTTGGCTGCGATTTCCTGAGAAGCAGCAGCCAGCAGGGTTTCATTGGCAGCAGCCAGCGTGAACAGCTGAGAACCTTCTTCGTAGATTTCGCCCTCTGCCAGTTCCACAATGAACTGCGTTCCCTCACCCACGGTGAAGGTCTGGCCATCCACCTCTACGCCATCTGTACCCAGCATGACGGTAGCCCCCTGCTGAATGTAAACCGTGAGGGCTTCCGTTGCGCTGCCGAACAGGGACAAGGTGGAGGATACCGTACCCAGGCTTACCGACCCGGTGAAGGTTACTGTGCCATTCAGATACACCGTGCCGCTTGTGGCGGTCAGGCCGCCAGCCACTGCGCCGTTTTCCATGGTGAACGTACCGCCGTTGAGCTCAATATCAAGAGCGATGACACCGGAGTTATTAAGTTCAGCGCCTTCATTAATAACCAGAAGCGGATTCTGGCCTTCGCCCGCATAGTTGCTGTGGGCAACAATGGAAGAGCCGCTGCCAACCGAAATCACGCTGCCGTTGTATGCCGTTACCTTACCCAATTCAGCCTTGGCGCCGGCAGAAAGTGTCATTTCCGTGGTAGAAGCCACACCCTTGTAGCCCAGCTGGGTGGCACCGGCCACCTTAATGGATGACCCCTCACCACTGGCAGATATGACGGTCCTACTCTGCGAGCCATAGCCAGTCAGCAGATGCTGCTGCACGTTGAGAGTGCCACCGTTCGTTACATTGATCGTGGTTTTGGAAGCAGAAGCTGTGCCAAAGTAGCTCCAGCTGGGAGACAGACCGCGGGTGTTATCCTTCAGCTCGGAGTCATTAATATTGACGGTAACATCTGCGAACTGCAGACAAGTTCCAGCGCTCAAAGTAGAGCCACCCTCAAGATTGATGACTGTCGGGCCGTCATAATCACCTCCGGTGTAACGGTTACCTTCGGCATCTAACGTAGCCTTCGAATACCCCGTACCTTTAGCACCAGTACCATTCGTCATCCCGGAGTTGTAACCAGCAAAGATGAAGTGGTCGGTATGCAGGATAGAACCGTTCTTCAGGTTGATTGTTCCCTTACCGTCAGCCGTTCCCAGACTCATTGCCACAGAATAGTTGTCGGTCTTATTTTCTCCGAAGATGTGGTGGGAAACCGTTGCTCCGTCCAGTTCAAGAACGGCATTCTTACCACCAACGGAAAGGTACGGCACATAGGAAGTCAGCGGGGACTTCTGCATCGAGACGATATCACCTGTAACCTTCAGCGTACCTTCACGAACAACCAGCGGATTGTTTACCTTGATATCCTGGTCGATTTCGTATGAGCCCTGTCCCACTTTTACCACGGGCTTGGGGGAATTGTTGGCAGAGCCTGCGATAAGAGCCTGCTCAAGCAACGCTTTGTCGCCTTCTTCTGTGCTCAATGCCTCATTGGCATCAGAGCCGAAGGTGTTTTCAGAGGTAACAATGAATGCACCTGTCATATTGGGTGCGGCAACCTCTGCATAGGAACTCGTCACGGCCATGCCGGCGAGTAACGCCACAAGCAGCGTTCTGGGTAATCTTGTTTTCATGTTGTTTATGTCGGAAATTCCTGGAGTTAATATGTAACGCGGGCTCACGCCAGCGGCGACATTCTATCATATTTTGTGCGCGATGTACAGAAAAAAAACTTCACAACATACTGAATTTATATCTGTAAGAGCAAATTAAAACCCTACCACATTACAAGAGGTTTGGTTAAGTTTTTGTACTATTTTATTTCTTATCAATAAGTTGCAATGCCATCGCAACACAAAAACCTGCCGCACTCTCCGGGGTGCGGCAGGTTTGTATTTGCCCCCTCCCTGGCAAGCAGCAGGCGCTTTCTCATTAAGACAAGTTGGTGGCTTGCACCAGCTGGAGCACCGTGGCAGAATAGGGCGTTGTGACACTCCGGCGGCAGAATCCATACGGGCGGGTGCTACTCTGCGTAGCGCTTTCTGTGCTGCTGCACGCGGGGCTGGCTCTCCTGATTCTGCTGATGCCGCCGCAGGAACACCTTAACCGCCTCCAGACCGCCCACCGGGCCAGGGCCATACAGGTGGTGCGCACAGCCGCACGGCAGCAGGCGGATGCCACGCACCCACAACTCCCCCCGGCGCCGGAGAAGCCAGAAACACCCCACACGAAGCACCCGACGGTCAAGACCAGTACCGATACGCCACAGGCTGTGCCTGACCAGCCGGAATACGAAGGCATGCGCAACACGCGCGCCGCCAGCTCGCCGGATGCCCGCCACCGCGCCAGCGCCGCTCATGCCCCGGCCATGGATGGTGAGGAAAAGGACGAACTGGTCACCTTTGACCAGGAGCGGCAGGAAGGCGACCTGGAACACGAGGGCAAAGCACAGCAGCAACAGCCTTCCCCACCAGCCCCCGCGCCTGCCGGGGAGCTGCCGGAGGTGCATGACTCCGCCCAGCCCCAGGGCCAGGATGCGGCCGATGCCCAGGCAGACGCCACCCAGGCGCTCACACTCACAGACGACACCAGCGGCCAGCTGAAGCTGGAGGACGCAGAAACGGGACGCGTCGAACAGGAACAGCTGAGTGCCCGCCGCGGGATACCAGGCGGTATGGAAGAAGACACCACCGCCAGAGCAGAGAGCCCCCGCGTGTTCTACGACCCGAGCCTGGCCGAATGGGCGCAGCCCCAGAAACCCGGTTTCCGTACCCACGAACGCCGCAGCCGCAGCAGCGGGCGCTTCGTTTTCGGGCAGGGAGCAGCGCTGAATGTCGTTTCCACACCGCGCGGCGCATACGAAGCGCTGGTCTACCGCCGCGTGGCGCATTTCTGGTATATGGCGTGCGACGACCACCGGGGCGACATCATCCCCGGCAAAATCACCATCAGCCTGCGAATCGACAAACGCGGGCGCATCGACAGCATGGCGCTCATCCGGCGCAGTGGCGCAAGCGTCAGCCAGCAGTCATTCACCTTCAAAGCCATCCGCCGCGCCACCCTGCCCCCCATGCCGCCGGAGGTGCAGGCAGATGTCATCGGCAAGCTCATGGAACTCATCTTCGAATTCAACTTTGACTAATCAACCGCAAAAACAACCAATATGAACGAAACCATCCGCCAATTCTCTGCTGCCTGCCACCCCTTCGGCCTGCCCCTGCTGGCCTGCTCGGTCATCATGCTGGCAGCCATTCTCTACCACCTGCTCTATGCGCGGCGGCACAAATGCCTGGCACAGCTGGAATCAGTGAGTGCAGGTACCGCCTCAGCCGCTGCCGTGCGGGAAGGCTTCAAGCATGATGAGCTGGTGGGCGTACTGGCATTCATTCAGGGCTCCCCCGCCTCCCCCTCCCTGGAGCAGCAGGTGGAAGCGCGCCTGCGCTGCATCATCGACCGCCAGCGCGCCGGCATGACCACCATCAGCGTCATCACCACCATTGCCCCCATGCTCGGCATTCTGGGCACCGCCTGGGGGCTGGTGGATATCTTCGGCGTATTCGGTGCACCCGATGCGCATGACGGCATTGCCCTGGGGATTTCCAAAGCGCTCTACACCACCATATTCGGACTGGCCATAGCCGTGCCGGGCACGATAGCGCTCAGCTGCTTTGAGCGGGCGCTGGAGCGCCGCGCCGCGCGCATCAACAAGTGCTTTACCGATATCCTTGCCAACCACCGCAACGCCTCACGCGCATGAAACTCTACGAACGCCGGTTCGGGCAGCAGGGGATTCCCCTCGTCCCCATGCTCGACATCCTCACCATCCTGCTTATCTTCTTCATTGTGCACACCGAGTTCAAGCGCCAGGTGAGCGTGCTGAAACTCGATGTACCACAGACGCACCACCTTGCCGGCACGCAGGGTGATAAGGACAGCATTCTGCTGGAGGTGGGGGATGACGGCAGCATCGCTTTCAACGGCAGGCTCATTCCCGCAGAGCAGCTCACCGGCGCCGTGCGCGGGCTGCTGCAGCAGAACCCGCAGGCACGCATCCAGGTATCAGCCGCGGGCGGGGCTTCCCTGGCCCGCTTTGTGGAGGTGCTCGACACCCTCACGGCAGCCGGGCTGGAGGTGGAGGAAGTGCCGGTGCGCATTGACTACGCACCGTAACAGGCAAGTGGTTCACCGCACAGGAGGGCTGGCGCCCCCCTCTCATCTGGCCAGCAGGAAAATACCGCCGGGGGTATCAGCAGCAGGCAGGTGCACGAGCACCGAATGGCGCAGCGCATCCATGCCGAGCATAGTCAGTTCCTCGCTGGAGCAGAGCAAAGGAGTCACCCCTTTCAGCGCCACACCGGGAGCCACGGTCAAATCACCCGGCTTCCCCTCCACCAGCTGCTGGCGTTCTGCCGCATTCACATCGCCAATCTGGGCAGTAATCTCACCAGCTGCGCCGGGAGCCCAATCCGCCGTGCGCACACGGGTCACCGTGCTGCCTGTATCCAGCAGCAGGCTGATTTCCCGGCCCGCGCAGGAAAGCTGCCAGTGAACACGGCCGCTCGGCTCTGCCACGCAGGGAACAGGCACCAGCGCGGCATCTGCGGGGGAGCCCCAGTAAAACTCATTCTTGCGGAAATCAAAGGTAAAAGGCAGGAACTTCAGAAAATCCATGCCGATGATACCGTCCACCGGCTCTGCCAGCATGCTGCGCACCGCGCCGAGGTTCAGCACCATCATCGGGTGCATGGGCGCTTCACCCGGCCCCACCTGCATGGGTGCCACCAGCAGCCGGGGACGCTGGTTGGCATTTCCCCTGAACTGCATTTTTGAAGTATCCACCCACTGCACCTCACCCAGCTTTGCCACACTCTCCTCATGCAGCACGGTGTGCGTGGCGCCGGTATCCAGCATCATGCGCATGGGCACGCCATTGATGAGCGCCGTCACCAGTACCTGCCCGCAGCGTGCATCGCGGCTCATGCCCATGATATCCACCGGCGCAGGCTGCACCACACCCGCATTCTCCGGCTCAGCAACCACCGGCATGGCCACCAGCCCCGCCATTAACCCAATTAACAGACTTTTCAAATGCATGACAACGAAAGGATTTTTTCTGAGGGCATCATAACAAGCCCTCTCCCATAATGCAATGCCAAATTTCCCCATTTCCCACGCCACAGCGCAAATTTTGCCACATGTGTCCCAAAGTTTCGTAGATTGTAATTTATCGGTCTATTCTGGCGCGCGGAGTGCGCGGATTTTTGAGCCCGTCAGGGCGGTATAAAGTAGCGCGGGGTGGAGCCGCGTTAGCGGCGGAACCCCGGGTAAATC
>JAFNWZ010000163.1 GCA_017379255.1 Akkermansia sp.
GCTCGTTTCCGCAGACTGACCGGGAGCGATGAGGCCGTGGTGAAGCCTGATTCCCTTTCATGGAAGACGGGAGCCTTGCCGATATTCAGATTGCCAGGGTGGGGGAATCTGACTGGCTGGCGCTTTTCTGGCTGCGTTCTGCCTGGCATTATACCGATACGCAGCTGATGCGCCTTTGCAAGAAAGAGAAGCTGGAGTTGCCTCCTTCATTCCGGAAAATGAAGCCACATGGACTTGCCGTCTGCAGGAACGGGAAGCTCACGCTATATCCCGCGCCGCACTGGGCTGCATTTGAAGATGCCTTTATGGATAATATCCTTCTGCGCACGGATGAAGAGTTTGACTCCTGGCTGAAGGATTATCTGGATGAGGGCTGAAACGCTTCCGTCTTTAATTGGAACGATGAACGACCTGCGGAATAATCTGCTTTGTGTAGTTGCGGGATTGCTGGCGGTTGCAGCCGGCTTGTGGGGCGTTGCCGGTGAGTATTCACGCGCGCTGGCCGTTCTGGGGGGCCTGGTGGCGGTGTTGTATTTCCCGTTTGCCTGCCGCGCCTGGACATCAATGCTTGCTACCCGCAGAGAGCTGGCAGAATTAGGTAAGCCTGCCCGCATGGCTCTGCAAATGCCTTATCATGAGATTTCCAGCCGTGTGCAGTCCCTTGCCCGAGTGGATGCCGGAGTGATGGTTTCTCCAGGCTACTGTTCCTGGAAGTCTCCGGCGTATGGCAGAATCAGCATTGCCCACGGGGATGGAGACGAATGGAAAGCTCTTTTCTGGCTCAATGATGCCGCCACTGAGCAGGAGCTTCACGGACTTGCCTTATACCGCCGCGGCGAGCTGTCTGTTTATCCGGCCTCTGCTCAGGCTCACTTTGCGGAGGCCTATTTGGAAAACCTCCTGCATCCCTCCCGGGATGCCTTTAATCAGTGGCTTTCTGCCCACGGTTCTGCCAGTAGAAGATGAGGGCTGCAAGGATGCCTCCCAGGGTATCCTGCACCATATCCTTGTGGGCGTCCCATTCATCTCCCTGGGAGCCGAGGAATGCCTGGCCGGCATCGCCTCCGTCAATTTCGGCGTATATCCACTCTACCAGTTCCCAGAAGCCGGCGATGGCCAGGATGAAGATGACGCTGAACACGGCGGCGGTTCTGACCCCATTGACCAGACGGCAACGCCAGAGCAGCTCGGCAATGGCAATGCCGCCCATGCCTACCACAAAGTGGGCCAGGCGGTCGTAGTGGTTACGCTCGAATCCGAACAGGTTGGTGACAAAATCGAAAGGGACGAGTTCAAAGGTGTAGTGTGCTCCGATAACCTGTATGTAGCACCAGATACCCAGGATGATATAGGCGGTGTCTGAGAAGCGGAACCGGCGGTAGCTGAGGACGAGCGCGCCCACCAGCAGCAGGGCGACGGTCATTTCTGTCCACCATACCTGGGTATCGTGCGGGCTGATGGCAGACCAGCAGGTGAGCGCGATGAAGATCAGCAGCAGGAGAATCGGGGTGCGGTGGGACATAATGCTTTATTCCTCTTCGTCCGTTTCACCTTCGGGGGATTCCTGTTCCGGCGTTTCTGTCTCGGGGGCCTCTTCCGGCTCCGGGGTGTGCTGCGCCATGAAATCCTGAATCTCCTTGTATTTCTCCGGGGAGATGATGTAGTCGGTCACGCCTTCGTCCAGGTCGGTAATGAGAGTTCCGTCCACATTGCGTTCAATGTGGTAATAGTATTCCTTATCACCGTTGCGGCAGATGCCGAGCACAGGCTGGGTGTTCTGGAAGGTGCTGATGACATCTGCCGAGTTGAAGAACTCGCGGGTGGAATCCGGCAGCTTGTAGGTATTGGTGGGGTCTGCCACTCCGGCCATGATGTTTTCGAAAGCGGCAATGGCGGCTTCATCGCGTATCATGAGGCTTTCGCCATCTTCCAACGGGTCGATGATGAGCTGGTTCTGCACCATGCAGCTGCAGCACAGGAGCGGGAGTAAAAAGAAAAGATGTTTGTTCATGAGAGAAAAAAATCAGAGAGTGAGTGCCAGCAGGAAAAGCCCCATGTGCAGGGAAGAAAGCCCCAGCAGCATGTTCATTTTCTTGTTGGCAGGCATGGTGTTGAGTTTCAGGAGAATGAAGCCGCCCAGGATGATGGCGGCCAGCCAGACGAGGTTCCAGTTGAAGCCGGGCAGGAAGAAGGCGGTCTGCTTCAGCGTGACATAGGGCGCTACGAGGAAGGCCATGGCCAGGCCGCGTGCGCGTTTCTCACCCCAGCGCACGGCGAGGGTGCGTTTGCCTGTGGTGGCGTCTTCCTTGCGGTCGCGGATGTTGTTCACCTCAATGAGCAGGCAGGAGAGCAGCCCGCACTGCACGCCCAGCACGATGGCGCAGCAGTAGACCTCCAGAAAGCCCGGTTGCCAGCCAATCTGCACAAATACCGTGCCCACCACGGCAACGAGCCCGAAGAAGAGCAGTACAAAGAGTTCCCCCAGACCGTGGTAGGCCAGCGGCCAGGGCCCCCCGGTGTAGCCGTAGGCAAAGAAGAGGCTGGGAATGCCGATGAGCAGCACAGGCCAGCCCTGAGCCAGAATAAGCGGCACACCGAATGCGGCGGCTGCAACCAGGAAGAAGCATCCCCAGAGTTTCACCGCAGTGGGGCTCATATCGCCGCTGGCGGTGATGCGGCGGGGGCCCTGCCGCTGGGCGGTATCCGCGTTTTTTGTGGCGTCAATGGCATCGTTGAAGAAGTTGCAGGCAATCTGGATGCAGGCGCAGCTCAGGGCTGTGAAAGCAGCCAGCCACCAGTCCAGGTGAATGCCGGTCTGGGGGAAATGCTGCTGGAATTTCCAGACGATGAGGCAACCTGCCCACACGGCGACAAAGCCTGCGGGGAGGGTTTTGGGGCGTGCGGCCAGGATGATGGAACGGAGCTTGTTCATGAGGGAGGTAGAATCATTTACGGGGGAAGTGGCGGCGGCCACCAGCGGCGGCGCGGAAGGGGGTGAAGAGACTATCCAGCCCGCTGTTCTTGATGAGGAGGGTCTGCTCCATGAGCCTGCCGAGCTTGCCTTTCGGCCAGCCCCGCTGCCAGAACCAGTCGAGGTATTCGGTGGGTAAATCCATGAGCGGGCAGCCCTCCGGCGGGTAATTCTTCGGCCCGTACATGCCGTAGGGCATGTGTGTGGAGGCAATGTCTGCCAGCAGTTGCCGCAGGTCATCTGCCGTGGGTATGGGGGCGGCTTCCATCAGCGTACAATGCTCCAGCCGATGCTTTCTCCGGCATACATGGGAACGACCTGCTCGCCATAGCTGCGGTAGCTGGCGGGTACGCTCATGGGTGTGTCCTCCAGGGTAACAGTTTTCTGCACGGGCTGCAGGCCGTACCACTTGCAGGCGTTGCCGCTCACAAAGGCCTGGAGGTTTTCCAGAGCACCGTGTGCGGCAAAGATTTCTGCCAGCTTGGGCAGGGCAACAGGACCGGTGAACACGCCCGCTTTGCACGCTATGTGATTGAGATGGAGAAGTTCTATCGCACGACAGAATTTGATGTGAATAGCACGCTGGAACAATTCGTAGATGCATATATTAACTATGGGACTTTTTTGCGAAGCCCGTATCACGATCTTTTGCCATTCATATGGATTAGGGCGAACTTGTGGGCCTACCTTATGCAAAGACCTAATAAAATTATGCAGGGAGATAATCTCGATATACAATGGGCAGCAGCGTATCTTCCATATGTCAATTATGCTGTTACTGACCATTCTTTTTGCACTCTACTAAAGGATTCAGGTTTGGCGGGACTATATGGAACTCAAGTGTATTCACTGAGGACGTTGGATTCATTATTAAGTGAGTTGAAGCCCTTAAGGAGTAATATATGAAAATTGAGGAACTGAAATTTATTTTGTCTACTGAACCGGCTGATGTAGAGAATTGGGATTTGGAGACC
>JAFNWZ010000164.1 GCA_017379255.1 Akkermansia sp.
ACCATCACGCGCACGCCGGGGGCAAACTTCTCCGTTTCGCTGGCCCATACATCCAACACGGATTTCGGACACACAATCAGCACCGGGGGAATCACCACCTTCTTGCGACCCTGCTTGTTGCGGCGCACATAGTCCTCGCGCAGCCAGAGCATGTAGGTGATGGACTGGATGGTCTTACCCAGACCCATGTCGTCCGCCAGAATACCGCCGAAGCCGTTCTCTGCCAGATAGGCCAGGAAGTGGAAGCCTTCAATCTGGTACGGGCGCAGCGTGGCCTGCAGGGTGGTGGGCACATCCGGCTTCACATCAATCTTGATTTCAGCCGTGCGTTCCTTGATGCGCTGCCAGGCCTTCGGGTCAAACACCTCTGCGGCACGCGGGTCTGCCAGCTGCAGGGCGTGCATGCGGTGCGTCTCACCGGAAAGGTCAAACGGGTCAAGGCCGAGCTTGGTGACCGCATCGCGCTGGGCGTCATCGAGCTTGATTTCCAGGCGCATCCAGCGGCCGTCATCCATGCGGACATAACCACCGCGGGCCGATACGAGCGAACGAATCTGCTCCTTGGTGAGGGTAACACCCTCCACATCAATCACCACGCGCAGGTCGAACCAGTCAATCTCCTGGTTCACCACCTCGAAGCGGATGGCAGCCGCCACCGGGTCTGCCAGCAGAGACTTCAGATTCTCATCCATCTCCACATTGATGGTCTCAGGGATAGCCTTGGCCCATTCAGCGAACTTCTCCGGGAACTGCTTGGTAATGCGGCTCTTGAAAGCCTCCACCTGCGTATCGTAGGTGAAGTTCATTTCCTCCAGCAGGCCGGGAATCGGGTACAGGTTATCGCGGATGAAGCGCAGGAGCGTATGATCCTTCACAGGCTGCTGCTCCACCAGTTCCCAATCATCCTTGCCCAACTGTTCGCGACGGCGGCCCGGGTCATCCTGGGCGGTCACTTCCAGCAGCACATGTTCTGTATCAGCACTGGTAAGGCCGCGCACAATCTTCATGCTGAAGGTGGGCTTCATCTCGATGTCGATGACGCGTTCCTCCATGCTGGGCGGCAGCGTGGCACCAATCTTGCGCAGGAATTCCACACCGTCCAGACTGTCAATCACCGTCTTGGGAATGGAATAACGCGGCTCTACTTCCGTGCTCTCCAGCCAGCGGGGAGGCCCGGGGAACACGGTTTCGTCAGACTGGTACAGTTCCACCTGCCCCGGCAGCTGGCGCACCGAGTGGGTCACATGCACACCGGCAGCCGTCACCAGCTGCAGGCCGTAGCAATCCGGCACGATGGGGTCGTCGATACAAATCCACTTAAGCGGCTCGCGCACCACCTTGAAGTAGCACTCATCCAGGTTCACCAGGTAGCCCTTCAGTGCCGGCTGGTGGAAGAGGATATTCATCACGCGGCAGGCAGCCTCGTCATCCAGGTCAAGAATCACTGTATCCTGGCGGTCTGCGTAATCGCGCAGCACGTTGAGCAGGATATCTGTCTGCGGGTCGCACTTGAATGCGCCATTGAGGAACTCCGAGAGAATGGCATCCAGCTGGCCGCGCTCACGAATGGAAATCCAGTCTTCCTTCGTATCAAAGCGGTACTCGAAACGCGCCTCGTTGATGGTGGAAACCAGGCGCATGTGGAGCGGATGGCGCGGCGGCTGCGGCGGGCGTTCATTCACACTCTGAATACGCTCATACCAGGTACCCACCTCTTTCTCTCGCTCCCATTCGGAAATACGCTTCTGAACCTTTTCCAGGTCCGTCACGGCATTCATGAACTCCGGGTACTGGATGCGCTTCTTCGTAAAGGCATAAGCAATGTAGTTCCAGAATTCCAGGATATTGCGGGGCGGAGTGGGCCAGAGTTCCAGCGCCTCATAACCGGTAATCTCCCAACGCGGGTTGAGGCGCACCAGGTCATGGTCGTGGATTTCCTGCTCAATGGCAAAACGGCGGTACCGCTTCTCCAGCTTGGTCACATAATCGGACTCGCGGTCATCCAGATCACGGTTCAGTTTTTCTTCCAGCAGGTCAGAAAGAGGAACTTCGTTCAACTCATTGGGGCTCTCAGGCATATTCGCCCCGCGGTACATACGCTCCACCATCGTGGCAATGAGACACGCTCCAGCAACACGCTCATCCTCTGCCGTGCAGGAACCGAACCAGCGGTTCCCCTGCAGACGAAGACTCGTGCGGAAAACGCCAACCCTCGTTTCAACGCGCCCCTGAATATAGAGGTGATTGCCGAAAATTTGCGTCACAGCCCCATCTTTCTGGAGCTTTTCGCCCGCGTTACGCACCTGTTCAGAGTAGGCATTCAGGAAATTAAGCGTTGCGCGGTCGGGATTGAGTGCAGAACTTAACATGATGATTTTTTGGGAGATGTAAGGCGATGTCACAGGCCGGATGTCTACAGTCCGCCCCGCAAGGCACATCGCGTGCATGGTGTAATAATAGCATAGCAAAAGATATTTTTCAAGATGTCAGCTGAAGATTTTTTCGATTTTTCCTTTATTTCCGGCGATTTCCGGGCAATTAGCTGGTGTTTTTCGAGGCTGACACCCCGGAGTCTTGCCAAATTCCGTCATACGCGCTAAGCTCCTCCCATACACTCATGAGACACATCCTGCCGCTGCTAGTCCTGCTTTGCCTGCTGACCGTCACTGCCTGCTCCCAGATGCCCGGGGATTGCCGCCAGGCGATCATCGGGGTGAGCGATGGTTGGGATTCCTCCCATGTCACCCTCACGCTGGTGGAAAAAAATGCCGCAGGCAAATGGCAGCGGGTGCTGGGCCCCGTTCCTGGCAGACTGGGGCGCAACGGCAGCGTGTGGGGTCTGGGCGTCCACAGCAACCCCGGCGGCGCCACCACTAAACGCGAGGGCGACGGCCGCTCCCCCGCCGGCATTTATGAGCTGGGCGGGCTGTGGGTCACCAACCC
>JAFNWZ010000165.1 GCA_017379255.1 Akkermansia sp.
ATCGAGCCCCCGCACACATCTGGAGCGGATCGAGCGACAGGCTATGGCCCGCCGGGTGCTGGCCCAGCTCTCGGCCAATGACCGCGAGATTCTGGAACTGCGCCACTTTGAGGAAATGGGGAATGCTGAATGCGCGGCAGTGCTGGGCATTGAGCCCAAGGCGGCCAGTATCCGCTATGTGCGTGCCTTGAAACGTTTTCAGGAATTAGTATACCACGAGAATCCCTATGCCTGATAGCCCGGACAAGGAAGAACGCCTGGCTGAGCTGGTGGAGGAATACCTGGAAGCCATGCGCAAGGGTGAAGCTCCTCCGCTGGCGGACTTTGCCGCAGCACACCCGGAGGACGCTGCGGAGCTGCGGGATTTGCTCAAAGGGATGCAGGAAATGGAAAGCCTGAGTGTAACCACGCATGGAGCTGCTGTGCATGCCGGGCTCTACCCGGAATCGCTGGGCGGCTACCGTCTGTTGGAGCGCATCGGGGCTGGTGGCATGGGCACTGTATTCCGCGCGTTGCAGGAATCGCTGAACCGGGAGGTGGCCGTCAAAATCCTTTCTCCGGTGTGGAATGCAGATGAGCGCCACCGCGAGGCATTTGAAAACGAGTCGCGCGTGATTGCTGCGCTGCACCATACCAACATCGTGGAAGTATTTGGTGCCGGTCAGGAGGGCGATTACCGTTATTATGTGATGAGTCTGGTGCAGGGGCAGGGAGTGAATGCTGCCTGCATCCGCAAGGCGTTTCCCGGTCAGCCCTTTGAACAGGCGGTGGCCCGCGTGGGGCTGCAGGCGGCTCAGGCGCTGGCCTACGCTCATTCCTGCGGTGTGCTGCACCGCGATGTGAAACCCGGCAACTTGCTGCTGAATGCCGATGGGGTGCTGCGTGTGGGTGATTTTGGTCTCGCTACGGTGCTTAACAACGGAGAATCTGCCCCGCTGGTGACACAGACGCACGACGGCACTCTGCGCTATATGCCGCCGGAGCGCCTGATGAAAGGGGAAAATTCCTATGCGGGTGACCAGTACAGCCTGGGGGTGACTCTGTATGAATTGCTCAGCAACCGCCCGGCGTTCCGCGAATCCGAGCCCGGCAAGTTGATTCACCGCATTTGCAATGAGCCGCTCAAATCCCTGCGTGGGGAAGGCGAACTGGGTGCCATCATCAACAAGAGCATTAGTTTTGACCCGGAAGACCGCTATGCTTCCATGGCTGATATGGCAGCGGATTTGCGCCGGTATCTGAATGGAGAGCCGGTTCTGGCGAGACCTGCTTCGTGGGCCCGCCGCTATGTCATGTGGATACGCCGGCGTCCGGCGGTGGCGGCGTGGAGCCATGCGGCGGCGCTGCTGGTGTTTCTGTTGTTCGGCAGCATTGTGTGGGGCTATGTGGGGGAAAGCCGCCAGCGCCAGCTGGCAGAGCGCAATGCGGCCATTGCGGATTCTGCGTTGCAGCAGATTTTTGCCAGCATGGCCAACCGTGATTCCGGAGATAACACCCTCTGGCAGCCCTCCAAGGCAGACGCACAGCTGCTCCAGCAGCTCATGCCTTATTATGAAGAAATTGCCACACTGGCCGATACAGGGGGAGACGAGATGTCTGACGCTTGCCGCACGCTGGCTATCATCGCCCTGCAAACGGCTGATTACGCCACGGCAGAGCAGTATTTTTCGCGTTCCCTGCAACTGCTCTCCTTTGGAGCGGCTGATTACATCCGCTCCGTGAATGGTCTTGCCGCCTCGCTTTACGCGCAGAACCGGCAAGCGGAGGCAGAAGTCAGGCTTAAGGAACTGGTGGCGCGTCTGGATGAGATTGCAGAACCAGAGGCGCGCCTGGAGCTTGTGCGTTCGTTGCAGATGCTCAGCACGGGCAGCCGTTACCAGCGCCGCTGGTCGCCCCGGCGCGTGCGTCTGGCCCGCCCGGCGCGGAACCGGAAGGGTGGGGAGCCTCTCCGTGAGGAGTTCCGGCAGCGTTCCGAATACCTGAAACAGGCGATTGCCCTCATCAACGAACTGGTGGAGCAAATGCCGGATGATGAAACCGTACAGATGCGCCGGGTGGAACTGCTCATGCAGTCCCAGTCGCGGCCGTTGCGCAAATTGCTTTTACCGGAAAATGGGAGTGTGCCCCAGTTGCTGGATGAACTGCTGGCTCGTTATCCGGAAAACCACTTGTTCAAGCGCGCCTTTGTGCAGCAGTGCATGCAGCCGCGCGCCAAGGCTGATGTGGATATGCTGGAGCGCGCTTCTCGTTACACGCGTTCTCTGCTGGCAGATAATCCCGGCAGCTCGGAAGTGCTCATGTTGTATATTGCTGCCAGAGACCGTTTTTCTGCGGCTCTGGCTGCCGCCGGAAATGCAGAGCGCGCCGCGCGCGAGAATGAGATGACGCTGGGCGTGTTGTCACTCATCACCTCCCGTGCCGATTACACACCGGAAATGCGAGAGCGCCTGGCTATGCTGGTATCCATGCATCCGCAGGCAGATGCTGCCCGTTCCCAGCAGGAGGCGGAAATTTCCCTGTTGCTGGAAAGCCATGATGAAAAACGCCTGGAGGAGGTGCGCAAGCGGATGAAACAGATGCGCTGGCGTCGTCCCAAAAAACGCCCGGCTGTTTCCCCGCCCGTGAAATAAGAAAAAACCCGCCATGGCTGGCGGGTTTTTGGCTGCATAGCCCCGGCGGGAATCGAACCCACATCTAAGGTACCGGAAACCTTCGTCCTATCCATTGAACGACGGAGCCGCGTAACGCGAGAGATGATGCCATATGGAACGCGTTATGTCAAGAGGTGTTCTTTGACATGTTGCGTATATACACAAATCCCGCCCTTTTTCAAGGGCGGGAGCTTGGGGTTAGAAGAGGTTGATAGGAAGGGCCGTCCCGGTTTCACCCAGGGTGAATGTTATACCGAACCCGGTTTCTTTCTTGCCGCCGTTGTCACGGAGGTAGACCGTGGTGCCGATGTACCAGGCTCCGGCATGGCGGAAGAGTGAGTATTGCTGAATAGGCATGCGGCCTTCATCAATATCATAGTACCACTGCGCGGAGAGCATGTATTTTTCGTTGAAACGCAGGTTGGTGCGCAGGTGGAGCTGCTCGGCGTCATCCTGGATGGGGTGTTTGGTGATGGAGTTGTATGATATATATGTTTCCAGCCAGGCGCTGGGAATGAGGCGCATGGAGACGCCGTACTGTTTGTATCCTTCGCCGTTGTCGATTGTGGGAGTCTGTGTATAGGCTGCGAATTCGAGTCTGCGGGAAGGGTAGAACCGGATGGTGTTGTACAGGTTGGAGAAGTTGCAGTCGGAGTTGGGGTTGTCGAGGTTGTAGTCGACAAAGGTATCCCAGAGCAGGAGGCGGACGCAGTCATCCTCAATGCGTGAGGTGAGCACATTCTTCATACCGAAACGCCATATCTGCCA
>JAFNWZ010000018.1 GCA_017379255.1 Akkermansia sp.
ATGTGAAGGGCCGCGTCGCCAACTGCCAGGCCGAGCTGGAGCTCCTGGCCGGCTGGGCCGACCGCTACTCCCGCATCACCAGCATGCTGGAAAGCGGCGAGCTTCCCACCCGCATCACCCACAACGATACGAAAATCAACAACGTGATGCTGGATTCCGAGACGGATGAAGCCGTGTGCGTGATTGACCTCGACACGGTGATGCCCGGCTCGGTTCTCTACGATTTCGGCGACATGGTGCGCACGGCCACCTGCATGGCCAAGGAAGACGAGGAAGACCTGAGCAAGGTGCGCATGGAGATGCCCTTCTTCGAATCCCTGGCAGAGGGGTATCTGGATGCTGCCCACAATTTCCTGACCCAGCGCGAGGTGGAGTACATGCCCTTTGCCGGCTGGCTCATCACCACGGAAATCGGTATCCGCTTCCTCACCGACTATCTGGACGGCGACCTCTACTTCCGCACCGAGAAGCCGGAACACAACCTCATCCGCGCACGCAACCAGTTCAAGCTGGCCCAGAGCATCGACAGCCAGATGATTTCCATGGGCAAGTATGTGCGCCGTCTCATGAATTCCTACCGCAAGTAAATGAAATTCGTGCGGTTCCATGTGCTGCGCATGCTGGCGCTGGCTGTTGCGTGGGCTTTCTGCCCTGCCGCAACAGCCAGCGCCGCAGATGAACCGTGGACACTGGAGAATGTCCGCACCGCCTTTGCTAACACCACTACGGCGGGAAACACCGTCTGCCTGGTGCACGATGGCTGGCAGATTGCTTTTCTTTCCCATAACAAGCAGGATATCGGCGCCATTCTCATTACCCAGCAGAACTCCCGGCATGAGTATAATCTGCGTGCTACTATCCAGCGCCTGGTGGATCTGACCAACCTCAACGCACCGGCCAAGATGGAGATGGAGAATCATCCCCGGGCAGCGGCCATTGTCATTGATTCGGAACTTATCGAAGAGCTGGGCGATGAAGCAGAACACGTTTTTACCGGCAGTCCGCTGGAGGGTATAGCCTATCTGCTGCGAGAGGGGTATTTCTATATCTACGGGATGCAACCCAATGGTTACATGCATTGGAAAACCGTTAAGATCAGCGGTGTTGATTTGTTGATGCCCATGGCACCGCTCAAATTATCTGCCATGGAGGTGACAGGCGACCAGAAAATGGATGAGTACGCCACGGAGGTGCTGGCCCGCAAACTGGGGCTTGGCAGTAACACGGCCTCGCTCTCCCAGCGCCGCGGCGCCAGCAGCCAGCTGGATTGCAATGAAGTGACCTACATGAACAGCAAGCGCAATGTTGTGGGTGCCCGGTTGAAGCGACGCTTCGTTATCGGGAAGCGCACGGCGGCGGCACACATGCTGGAGGAGAGATACGGCGGAACCTTGGTCTACCCCCTCCAGCCGAGCAACTGGCCTGGTTCCACCGTGGAAGAGGAGGAGGAAACACCCGAACCGCAGGAACAGCAGGAAGAACCCGAGCGCCCCCTTACCCCAAAGGAAGCGCAGGAGTCCTACAAGGAACTCCTGCGCAACCTGGTTAATTAAGCTGTAGCTCTTCAGAGCTCTCCGCGCTGCACAGCGGGCAGGATGTTCCGCTCGTAATGCTCCACAGCGGTTTTGAGACGCGGAGCCAGGCGGGATTCAGGCGCAGCCTCGTAGGCTTTCTTGTACGTCTCATACACCTCCTGATAGCGGCGCTGCAGGGCATACGTATCCCCAAGTGCGCGCAGGGCAATCTGCGCCAGTTCCGGCTCCAGATCGGGCGTGGTGAGGTATTCGTTCAGGCGCTGGGCGGTTTTCTCCAGATTCTGTGCGGAAATCCCCCCGCGTGACTGGTTCATGATTTCTTTCAGCGCAGACTCCTGTTTCTGGTAATTGGAATAGCGGGTGAGCACACGGGCGTACCCCAGCGTATTCTGCGGGTCGAGGCGGTTGATTTCATTCACCACATCCGGGTATTTGTCCCGGCAATTTTCGGGGATGGCGTTGAGCCCTTCTGCCAGGGCAGTGGCGCGCTCCAGCCCCTGCAGGCCTGCGGCTTTGCTGAACGCGGCATCGCGCCGGGCTTTCACCTGGGCAGCTTTCTCCAGCTCTTTCAGGTAGGCATCTGTGGTGCGGCGGGCACCGGCCACCTGCGCATACGGAAAGCCCTGTGCATCCAGCATCAGGACCGTGGGAAGCCCGGTTTCGATGCGGTGGTGTGCCAGGAGTTTCTCATTCGCGTTACGCTGCTCCTCCGGTATGGCTGCCACGGCAGAGGGCAGGCGGGGAAACACGACCTCCACCAGCATGTACTTATCCCCCACGGCTTTTTCAAACTCCGGGGTTTCCAGAATTTTCGTGCGCAGGTGTATGCAGGGCGGGCACCATTCCTTGCCAGTAAACTCCAGCATGATATCGCGCCCTTCTTTCTGAGCCTGCGGCAACGCAGCCTCTACACTGGCTGCCTGCGGCAGCGCCCAGCTGCTTCCCGTGAGCGCAGCGGCCATCATCATCCATGTTAAATATCGGTTCATAGCTTATTCTCCTGTAAACTCGTTTCTTCTTTACTATATGATTTTTGTATGAATAGCAAGAATAAAGTTAGCCTTTGCATAAAAATTCACATGTGTCCCAAAGTTTCATTAGGATTGCTTTCAAATTCATGTAGCACAGCTAATTGACAATACGCTGCTAAAGTCAATTGTAATTTATCTTCCTAATCCGCGGGCGAACTCCCGCCGAATTCTGAGCCCGCGCAAGCGGGTAAAAGATGAAAGGCAGGGGTAAGCCCGCGACCTGGGTGGGCGTAGGCGTAGCCGTAGCCCCCAGCGGGCGCAGCCCCTGTTATGCACAAAAATATTATGGAGCCCATGGAATGGGTGACAGAATGCGATGCAACTTATTGACGCAACCTTTCTGTCACCCGTTATCACGGGCTCCGATTC
>JAFNWZ010000166.1 GCA_017379255.1 Akkermansia sp.
AGTAATACAGTCTGTTGCACAAGTGGTACGCCGCCTGGCAGCCGCTCTGGAAGTGCGGCACCATGGTCACCATCGACTACGGCGAGCTGAACGATACGCTCTACCACCGCCGCCCCGCCGGGACCCTGCGTGGCTACAAGGCCCACCAGCTGGTGAGTGCGGATGAACTGCCTGCCCTGGCCGGCAAGTGCGATGTGACCGCCGATGTGAATTTCACAGACCTGCACCAGCTGGCGCAGAACTGCGTGGGCGACCGCGTGCAGTACATGAGCCAGCACGATTACCTCAAGGACCTGGCCGACCCCACCAGCGCCGCAGACCGCCACCTGATTGCCGTGCCGGGCGCAGGAGACCACTTCAACGTGCTCATCCAGCACCGATTCGAATCATGACCCGCCGCCTTAAATTCAGCCTTGTCTCCCTGCTGCTGGCGGCAGTGGGCACCACCCTGCTGGCCGGGGATTTCCTGATGCCGCGCTGGCTCTGCCGCGGCGGTGAATGGCAAGGCCCGGTCACCGACCACTTCGACGGTACGTTCTTCTACAACCCGGAACCCAGCGTACTCTACAAAAGCAGCAACCTGCTGCAATGGCTGCGCGACCGCCATAAGAGAGGCGAATACCCCACCGTGGCACAGAACACCCACCAGCCGGAGCTGGCCGCCACCGTTGACGGCGCAGACTGGGAGGTCACGCTCGTCAACCACTCCACCCTGCTCATCCGCACGGCGGGGCTCAACATCCTGACCGACCCGGTGTGGAGCGACTACACCAGCCCAGTGCAGGGATTCGGCCCGAAACGCTACCGCCCGGCGGGCATCGCCTGGGAAAATCTGCCGAAAATCGATATCTGCCTCATTTCCCACGACCATTACGACCACTACGATACCGACACCGTGAAACGCCTGGCAGCTGAGCACAACCCGCTGTTCATTGTGCCGCTGGGGCTGGGCGGGCTGGTGAAACACCACTGTGGCGAGAGCACCCGTGTGATTGAGGCGGACTGGTGGCAATGCGTGCAGCACGGCGAGCTGAGCATCACCCTCACCCCGGCAAAACACTGGAGCAACCGCTACCGCAAAACCTACACCCGCAACCGCTCACTCTGGTGCGGATTCCACCTGAAATCCCCCGGCGGCCCGGCCATCTACTACGTGGGCGATTCCGCAAAATCTGACTGTTTCCGCCAGGTGCGCCAGCGTCTCGGTGCGCCGGATGTCGCGCTCATCCCCATCGGGGCGTATAAGCCGGATTGGATCCGCAACGGCCACATCTCCCCCGCAGAAGCGGTGGAAGCCTTCCAGCACCTGCAGCCCCGCCAGGCCATCGCCTGCCATTTCGGCACCTGGCAGCTGGCCAACGAAGGGTACCAGGAAACGCTGGATGACCTGCGCCACGCACTGGACGCCGCCAACATTCCCGCCGGGCGCTTCATCGCCCCGGAAAACGGCCAGACTTTCCGCGGCTGCAGCGGAAAATAAAATACGGCCTCCGCTTATTTCAGCTTACGGCGGGTCACCAGGTATACCTTATCGCCGTGGCGCACCTTGGTGGGCACGGCAATGAGCGCCGTCGCGCCCTTGGGAGCTACCTGCACCACCTGCGTTTCGCCCTGCTCGTCATCGCAGCGCACCTCGGGCACCGTCACCCGCACAATACCGGTGGTCACACCCGTGATTTCAATCTTATCCCCCGGGGAAACCGGGCCTGCCTCCAGGCGGATTTCAGCCACCCCCACCTTGGGATACCAGCGCATCACGCGGCCCAGGTGCTGGCGCTGCTCCAGCGCCAGGCTGTTCGAGCAACCGCTCCAGGTCTCCCACTCCTCGCCCAGGTAATAGCCCCCGTGCCAGAACTGGCGGTTGAACACGCGCAGCAGTTCCTCCTCCCAGGTAGCCACCTTCTCCGGACTCCATTCGCCCCGGGCGCAGCACTGCACGGCGTCCTTATACACCGATGTGACGGTGGAAACATACGCCTCTGAGCGGCCTCGGCCTTCCAGCTTGAACACCGAAACACCCGCCTCCACCAGCTGGTCAATCACGCGGATGGTGCAGATATCCTTGGGGGACATGATGTACTGGTTATCAATATCCATCTCGAAGCCGGTCTCCGTATCCGTCACGCGGTACTTACGGCGGCACAGCTGGTAGCACTGGCCACGGTTGGCGCTGGCATTGTAGGCCGCCAGGCTCATACCGCACTTGCCGGAAATACCGATGCATAGCGCCCCGTGGGCAAACACCTCGATACGCACCAGATTGCCGGACGGGCCGGTGATATTCTCCTTCCGGATACCCTCGATGATGTGGCGGATCTGGCTCAGCTTCAGCTCACGCGCCAGCACCATCACATCCGCATAGGCCGCAAAGAAACGAACCGCCCCCATGTTGCACACATTCGCCTGCACAGAGACATGCACCTCCAGCCCGATGCTGTGGGCATACGAAATCACCGCCAGGTCTGCCGCAATCACCGCATCCACACCGGCAGCCTTGGCCTGGCGCAGCAGCTGCTGCATCCCCTCCATCTCCTCATCATAAATAATCACATTGCAGGTCAGGTAGGCCTTCGCACCGCAGGCATGGCACAAACGCGCCACCTTCGGCAAATCCTCCACCGTGAAATTCACCGTGGAGCGCGCGCGCATGTTGTACATACCCACGCCGAAATACACACTATCGGCCCCGGCGCGCAGCGCCGCTGCCAGCGATTCAAATGACCCCGCCGGGGACATGATTTCCAATTCCTGCATCGCGGGAGTGTACCTGTTATCCGGCCAAAGGTCAAGGAGGAAGCCGCTTTTCCTGCCGTAATCACGCTTTTTCCGCCCCATACCGGCAAATCTTTCTTGCAATAACCGCGTGCATACGCTAGATTTAGTATCAGATACAACTGCATCATCATGAAAAAGAACCTCCTCCTGCTCGCCGCCTGTCTCCTTACGGCAGCACCCGCCCTTTCTGCCACAGCCCTTTTCACCAACCCGGCAGAAACCAAAACCCGCGCGGGCGTTACCTGCACCGGCGGCACCCTCACCGGCGCACACGGCGAACTCTACTCCCGCCAGCCCATCTACAACGTTTCCCACTTCCGCAAAGCCAATGCCGCAACATCGGCCGTTGCCATTACCATTGACCTCTCCACCGCCTGCAAGGTAAGCGCCCCCACCCGCCTGCTCACTTTTGAGAGCACCCACGAACTGGGGCTCATGGCCACCCCCGGCGGCATTACCGGCAACTGGCACGGCAAGCCCTGGGGCGAAACCATCCCCTACGGCAAACTCGCCACCCACCCCGCCGCCTTCTCCCGCGACGGCCACTCCTACATCACCCTCACCATCGTGGCCTCCGGCTGCTGCGGCGCAGGGTGGAACGGCATCGGCGGCATCATGGGTTACGATGTCAATGGTGACCTCGCCATCAACCTTCCCCTGCTCGCTTCCGCAGAGAATAAAGATTTCACCTCCATCTCCGCCAATACAGACCTCGTCAAAATCATCTCTGTCACGCCAGATGTAAGCCGCAACGCCTCTGACATTGCCTCCAAGGCCGCCGAGCAGGCCCGCAGCTCGGTAATGCTTA
>JAFNWZ010000167.1 GCA_017379255.1 Akkermansia sp.
GCACACGGATGACGAGTGGAAGAAACTGCGGCAGGCCCCTGCTCCCTGGGGCGAGCTGGTGAGCGAGCACATGGTGCTGCTGGTGCCGCGCGATGTGCTGCAGAAGCTCGACAATCCCACCGCGCTCATGACCTGGTGGAACGAGAACAACCGCGACCTCGAAGAGTTCTACGCCTATTATCCCAAGGTGCCGTTCCGCATGCACTCCGGGCTTTACGCCGAGGAGGGGCTTTCCTACTGGCCGCTCCACTGGGATGTGCAGAATGTGCCCAACCTGCTGGATCTGGAAGCCATGAAGGCCACCAACTCCGCCCTCTTCCTGCACGAACACGGCCACCACTGCGATTTCTGGGAAATGGAGCTTTCCTTCTGGGCAGAATCCACCACCAACTGGGGCGGCTACTACCTGAAGGCACGCGAAGGCCTGGCCTTTGACTGGAAGGATTCCCACGACCTGCACCTGCGGAATCTCTTTGACCCGGCAAACAAGAGCATGCAGGAAATCATGCAGGAAAAGTGGTACAAAATCAGCACCAAGGGTACGCACCACTGGTCGTATCCCATCACCTCCATGATGATTGCCTATGCCGAGGACTTCGGCTGGTGCTGCGTGAAAGATACCATCAAGCGCCTGCGCGACCAGAACGACCCGCTGTACAAGTGGGACTTCATTGATGCCAACGACCACGACCAGGCCAAGATTGACCGCTACCTCATTGCCCTCTCTGCCGCCGCCTGGCGCGATGTGCGCCCCTATTTTGCGCACTTCAAGATGTACCCCTCCAGCGGCACGGTCGTTTTCATGGACAGCCTGAACCTGCCGAAGTGGGATATGACCTACTGGGTGCAGCCCAAGGAAACCAGCACCCCGAAAAACACACCCCTCGCCCTCCCCTGCAGCAAGGCGGAACTGCTCAGCTTTGCCAAGGAATCCCGCATCCTCTGGAGCCCCTCCACCGCCCAGGGTGGCAAGGTCGAATACCGAGACAAGGGAGAAGCGGTCTATACCCCTGCCCCCGGATTCAGCGGTGTGGATACCCTCACCTACGAGCTTGCCAACGAATACGGCCCCACGGTTAAGAAGACACTCAGGATTAAAGTGGGCTGAGAAGCATCCCAGCCACAGGAATCCCGGCACACCGCCCCCGCTCTTCCCGCATGAGACGGGCGGGGCGTGGGCGGCTGATAGAGAAGGAGGAAGCCCCGGAGAAGCCGGGGCTTTTATTATATACCTTGCGTCTGGCGAATCTCCTGCGTCAGTTTCATGGCGCAGAAATCCGGGCCGCACATGGAGCAGAAATGCGCTTTCTTGGCATTGGCATGCGGCAGGGTGAGGTCGTGGTAGGCGCGGGCCCTGTGCGGGTCGAGCGAGAGATTGAACTGGTCTTCCCATCGGAACTCAAAGCGGGCCTTGGCCAGCGCGTTGTCTCGGAGCTGTGCACCAGGATGCCCCTTGGCCAGGTCCGCCGCATGAGCAGCCAGTTTGTAAGTCACTACGCCCTCGCGCACGTCTTCTCGGTCTGGCAGGCCAAGGTGTTCCTTGCGGGTGACATAGCACAGCATGGCGCAGCCCCGCTGGGCAATAAGCGCCCCGCCCAGAGCCCCGGTGATGTGGTCATAGCCGGGGGCAATATCCGTAGCCAGCGGCCCGAGGGTGTAAAACGGGGCTTCGTGGCACCACTCCAGCTGTTTGCGCATATTCTCCGGCACCAGGTGCAGCGGCACATGCCCGGGGCCTTCATTCATGACCTGCACCCCTTTGGCCCAGGCGGCGCGGGTCAGTTCCCCCTGCACCTCCAGCTCAGCCAGCTGGGCAAAGTCATTGGCATCGGCAATGGAACCGGGGCGCAGGCCGTCGCCAATGGAAATCGCCACATCATAGGTTGCCAGGATATCGCATATCTCATCCCAGTGGCAGTAGAGGAAATTCTCCTGCTGGTGAATCAGCATCCATTTGGCAATGATGGAGCCACCGCGGGAGACGATACCCGTAGCCCGGCGGGCCGTGTGCGGCACAAAACGCTGTAGCAGCGCAGCATGAATCGTCACGTAATCCACCCCCTGGCGCGCCTGCTCAATGAGCGTATCACGGAAAATCGGCCAGCTGAGGAATTCCACCCTGCCGCCGCATTTCTCAAGGCTCTGGTAAATGGGCACGGTGCCAATGGGCACCGGGCTGTTGCGCAGAATCCACTCGCGCGTCTTGTGAATATCCTTGCCGGTGGAAAGGTCCATCACGGTATCTGCCCCCCAGTGAATAGCCCAGCGCAGTTTTTCCACCTCCTGCTCAATGCCCGAGGAAATGGCGGAATTACCGATATTGGCGTTGATTTTGCAGAGGAAGTTCCGCCCGATAATCATGGGTTCTGCCTCCGGGTGGTTGATATTGGCAGGAATGAGCGCCCGGCCGGCTGCAATTTCACCGCGCACAAATTCAGGCGTGAAGAAAGCCGGCATGTGCCCCCCGCGATGCCTTTCGGCAGGATGCTGGTAATGGATATCCGCACGCCGCACCAGAGATTCGGGGGAGAAACCGGCCTGAGCCTCCAGCTCGCTGGGGCGCGGCATGCCGGTGCCCAGTTCATCCAGCAACTGCTGCGCGGCTTCCGGGCGGGTCCTGGCATTCGGGAATTCATCGTAGACCGCCTTGTAGGCCGCCTCGCGCCCCAGATTCTCACGGATGGCCACGTACTCCATCTCCGGGGTAACGATGCCGCGCAGCGCATACTCGCGCTGGGTGGGCGGATGCGCCAGGTCAGATGCGCAGAATTTCCCCTCACCATCCGTCCGGATATCGCCGCGGGCGCGGATCCAGGCCTCGCGCAGTCGCGGCAGGCCCTGCTCCGCATCACCATGGAACGCATCATCCCCCCAGGGGCCGGAGCAGTCGTATATCCGCACCGGGGCGTTCGGCTCCGATGTCCCATCCGGGAACAAGGAGTCGGAAAGCGCCACCTCACGCATCCCCACCTGGATTTCCGGGTAAATACTGCCCGGCACATAAATACGGCGGGATCCCGGGTATTTCAACGCATCCGCATCCATAAGCCCGTTCAATCACTTAATTACCGGAAATAGATGCTCCCATCAGCTCGGCGGCTTTCTTACCACTCATCAGCATGCCGCCGAAAATCGGCCCCATGCGGAAGCTGCCACTCACCCCGTTCGCGGCCATGCCGGAAACAAAGAGGCCGGGGTAGATTTCCTTGGTGTTATCAATGGTGGAGCGCTCGCCCTCGGCGGCATCCATGCTCATTTCGCCCACTACACCGCCGGTGGGGGTATTAAGGCGCACCCCGTTCTTGCGGGCAACGGTCTTGGCAATCTCGCAGTCATGCCCCGTGCCGTCCAGCACGGTCTTGGAAATAATGGTAAGCGGGTCAACATGCAGGCCCTCGCGCAGCACGGGGGTCCAGTTCACCACAACGCCGCCCACGCGCCCCTGCTTGTACACCACATCCTCCACAGAATAGCAGTTGAAGATGACCGCCCCTGCCTGGGTAGCCTTGTAGAGAAGGCCTGCCGTCGCATGCACGGAATCAATAATGTATGTCCCCTCGCGGTACGGCTTGTAAACCAGCCCAAGCTCGCGGACAATATCCATGGCCTCCTCCTGCACCACAATATCATTGAACATCATCGCCCCGCCCCACATGCCGCCGCCGGGAGAAAGCTTGCGGTCAAACAAGGCCACCTTGTGCCCGGCCTTGGCCAGATAATAAGCGGCTACAATGCCGGAAGGGCCACCGCCCACAATGGCGGCATCCAGCACCAGACTGCTCTGCAATTTATTGAAATACGACTCGATAATTCCACTAGATACCAACGTTTCCATGATATTTTCAGGATAGTCATCCCACCTGTTATCTGCAAGTCACAACTCTGTCATCCCGGCCCGGATATCAGCATTTTTCCTTGTCGCCCCGTGAGCTTTGTGGCATGGTAGAACCATGAAGCAGATTCTCGCAGATTGCCGGCTCTACGGCATTGTCGATATGGGCTATACCACCCCGGAGCAGATTGACGCCCGCACCCATGCCCTGATAGACGGCGGCGTGCGCATCATCCAGCTGCGCGCCAAGGGGGTGGAGCAGGAGCGCGTCCGCGAATGGGCCATGGCCATGCAGCGCATCTGCCGCGAGCGCCAGGCCATTTTTGTGCTGAATGACTACCCGGAAATGGCAGCCGGAATCGGCGCAGATGCCGTGCATGTAGGCCAGGATGGCGGGCCGCTGTCAGAAGTGCGCCGCATCGTCGGCCCCGGCGTCATCGTGGGCCGCTCCACCCACAGCCCGGAGCAGGCACTGGCAGCCCTCCGCGAAGGGGCAGACTACATCGGCTTCGGACCGCTCTTCCCCACCGGCACCAAACCCGGGCGGCCGTCCATCGGTCTGCAGGACATCGCCGCAGTGCAACAGGCCGTGGGCAGCATGCCCATGTTCTGCATCGGCGGCATCAACGGCACCACCCTGCCCCAGGTTCTTTCTGCCGGCGCGCAGCGCGTGGTCATCGTCTCCTGGCTTCTGCAGCAGAGCGATATCGCCGCCGCTGCGCAAGGGGTTATCCAGACCATCGGAGCTCATTCACATGTGTCCCAAAGCTTCGTAAATTGTAATTTATCGGCGAGCGTAGCGAGCGGAAATTCATAGCCCACGGTAGTGGGCGTAAGAGGTTAGACAGGGGTGGAGCGACGGAGTCGCGGAACCCCTGGTCAAACAATAAAACAACCGGAACCCCGAACGCAGTGAGTGGGTGGCAGAAGGCAAAGCATCAACATAAAGCATCGTTTTCTGTCACCCGTTATCACGGGTTTTGGTTTTTTTTTTTTGTTGGAGCAGGCGCTGCGCGTGCTGACGCACGCTTGCACCTGCCTA
>JAFNWZ010000168.1 GCA_017379255.1 Akkermansia sp.
ATGTCTGGTACGCCAAAGTAGAAACCATCAGGGAAGATGGCTCAGTCCTTCGCTGGATAGCTGTATGCCTGGTTCGCTGGGAGGATGGAATGCTGCTGCGGAAGATGATGGATAATTCCGTTGGGCCGTATGCAGATGACTGTCCGACCAGCTGGTTCTCCGATGTGCCGGTGGCCGGCAGGTTCGACCAGGAATGGCGAAACCGATGCTGTGCCAGACAGGAAAGGCACCGGCATACCATGCGATGTCTCCGGAAGCTGGAAGCCGGTGACAGCGTAAAGTTCAGCACCAGGTACGATGATGCTGATGTATGGTATTACACCGGCATTCCCTGGCTCTTCCGCAAAACTCCGAACGGAAACGCTTGTCGCCTCCGGAACTGGCGCAAGCACCTCATTGAAATCAACCCACACAACCAACAATACACGAACATGACCACACAACACGCAAGAAAGGAGATTCACCATGCCTAACTGGTGCTACACTGAATACACACTCGTTGGCTCCGCAGAAGATGCCAAAGCTGCATACGATGCGCTGCACACAGTAGAGGAAACCAAACGTCCCGGCCCATTCGAGACATGGAGCTTCGAGTCGCAATCAAATTGGCTCGGCTATGTGGCAGAAGATGTTCTCGGTACACCCTGGAACGCTGTTGGATGCCGAGGTTCCTTTGACAACCTGCAACTGACCACATGGCAGGATAAATCTGCTGTGGTACTATGCACGGAAACCGCATGGGGGCCATGTGAGGAACTGATGAATGAGCTGGCTCGGAAATTCAGACTATCTCTGAACTTCTTTGCCACCGAACCGGGAAACCTGTACTTTGCCAAGGGTGGGCCTGATGAAGTGTACCTCCAGACACTGTACTACTACTCGGATGACGACGGTGAGGAATACTTCGACACACTGGAGGATTTCCTCAACGCGAAGGGCGAGAGGTTCAACCTCTCAGCAGATGCAAGGATGGATGAAGCCATGTCCGCAGTCAATGACTCGGAGGATGCTTGTCTACACCCCATCTCGGATGAAAACTAACCCCGGAAAGGCATCGAATAGACAAGCATCCGGGAAAGACGGAAGCGATTGATTTTAAGGCTGTATACGCCCACTTTATCCGCCCACAACACGTAACTTGTTGATAATAGGACATCCAAAACGTCCTTCGAGGATTACATTCGTAACTCCCTCTTTTCTTTTATCCCGTCGGCATGCCGTCACTCATACCCTGCTCATGAATTACCCCGTTGCCGCCCCGACTCAGGCAAAGAAAAAGCCCCCGTTGACGGTGCGGCAACACCCGGAGGGCTGATTCATGACAAATGTTTAATACCAGGAGGTTTCCCTCCTGGCTGGGTTAAATCACAAATTGCAGCGTAAGTCAAGCGATTTGAGAAACACCCTGCTCCGGCTTCAAAGAACACAGCATCACACTTATACACAATCCATTAAAACACCAACCAAAAGAATTCCCGCCGGGTTGCAGGTCATTCTGCATTTTTCACCCCCCCTTCAGCAAAGAAAAACTTTACATCAACCTGCATTTGTTATATAACATAAACAACACTAAACGACATCTCTCCCCAATGAAAGGCATCGTACTCGCCGGCGGCTCAGGCACTCGTCTCTACCCCATCACCAAAGGCGTGAGTAAGCAATTACTCCCCGTCTTTGACAAACCGATGGTGTACTATCCCATCTCCGTGCTCATGCTGGCCGGAATCCGGGATATCCTCATCATCTCCACACCGCAGGATTTGCCGGGTTTCCAGCGTCTGCTGGGCGATGGCAGCGACTACGGTGTCAATTTCTCCTACGCCGAGCAACCCAGCCCGGATGGTCTGGCTCAGGCTTTCATCATCGGCAAAGAATTCATCGGCGATGATGCCGCCTGCCTCGTGCTGGGCGATAACATCTTCTTCGGCGCAGACTTCCGGGCCAAGCTGGCAGCAGCCGTTACTGCCGCAGAAAGTGAAAACAAAGCCACGGTCTTCGGCTACCGTGTAGCTGACCCGGAGCGCTACGGTGTGGCAGAGTTTGACGCCGAGGGCAACTGCCTTTCCATTGAGGAAAAGCCAGCCGAACCCAAATCCAACTACGCGGTGGTAGGCCTTTACTTCTACCCCAACAGCGTGGTGGATGTGGCCGCCAGCATCAAGCCCTCTGCACGCGGAGAACTGGAAATCACCAGCGTGAACCAGCACTACCTGCAGCAAGGCGCGCTGAAGGTGCAGACCCTGGGGCGCGGATTTGCCTGGCTCGACACCGGAACTCACGATTCCCTCTCCGAAGCCTCCACCTTTGTGGAAGTCATCGAAAAACGCCAGGGGCTCAAAATTTCCTGTCTGGAGGCCATTGCCTATGAAAACGGCTGGGTAAGTGCCGAAAAACTGCGCGAGCTGGCCCAGCCCATGATTAAGAACCAATACGGCCAATACCTTCTGCACCTGACAGATAGAAAGGATTATCACTCCTGAGGATTTACGAATTAGGATTTACGATTTACGAATACTAATAGAGTTACCGCAAATCCACAAACACATCCTCCTGCAGAACTACAGCTGCTCAAAACAACACCTCCGTCTCGCTATCTGCAACCCTTAACTCGCAAACCGTAAATGAATATCATTCCCACAGCCATCCCGGATGTCAAAATCATCGAACCCCGCGTGTTCGGTGATGCCCGCGGATATTTCTACGAATCCTTCTCCGACCGCGAATTCCGCGAAAAAGTGTGCAACACCACTTTTGTTCAGGACAACCAGTCCATGTCCTGCTACGGCGTACTGCGCGGGCTGCACTACCAGCGCGCCCCGCACTGCCAGAGCAAGCTGGTGCGCTGCGTGAAAGGCCGCGTGCTGGATGTGGCGGTGGACATCCGCAAAGACTCCCCCACCTACGGCCAGCACGTTGCCGTGGAGCTCAGCGCAGAGAACCACCGCCAGCTCTTCATTCCCCGCGGCTTTGCGCATGGCTTTGCCGTGCTGAGTGAAGAGGCCATCTTCCAGTACAAGTGCGATAACTACTACGCCCCCGATTGCGAAGGAGGCATCGCCTGGGACGACCCCGCCCTCGGTATCGACTGGCAACTGCCGGCAAGCGATATCATCCTCTCAGCCAAGGACGCCGACCGCTGCACCCTGGCAGATGCACCCGCAGACTTTGATTTCAACACAGCACTATACTAATTAACGATATTCGACATTCGAAAATCATGAAAATTCTTGTAACAGGTTCCAACGGGCAGCTGGGCAATGAAATGCGCCGCGTTGCCACAGAAAGCTGCGCAGAGCATGAATTCATCTTCACCGATGTAGCAGAGCTCGACATCACCGACGCAGGCGCCGTGCTCGAAGCCGCCAAAGGCGTGGGCGCCATCATCAACTGCGCCGCATACACCAATGTAGACGCAGCAGAAGACAACGAGGACATCGCGCACCTCATCAACGCCACCGCCTCCGCCAACCTGGCTGCCGCAGCCAAGGCAGAAGGCGCCCTGCTCATCCACGTTTCCACAGACTACGTTTTCGGCGGCGACGGCAACACCCCCCGCACCGAAGACCTGCCCACCAATCCCCTCGGCGTCTACGGCCGCACCAAACTGGCCGGGGAACAAGCCATCATTGCCAGCGGCTGCCGCCACATCATCATCCGCACCGCATGGCTCTACTCTGTTCACGGCAAGAACTTCGTCAAGACCATGCTCAGCCTCATGGCCACCCGCCCCAGCCTGAATGTGGTATTCGACCAGGTGGGCACCCCCACCTATGCAGGTGACCTGGCAGATGTCATCGGCACCATCATCAACACCCCTGCGCCGGCAGAAGGCGTATACCACTACAGCAACGAAGGCGTCTGCTCCTGGTATGATTTTGCCGTAGCCATCGGCCAGCTGGCCGGCAGCCCCTGCGTGGTAGCCCCCTGCCACAGCTGCGAATTCCCCAGCAAGGTGACACGCCCCGCCTTCTCCGTGCTCGACAAGACAAAGATTCGCACCACCTTCAATCTCAGCATTCCGCATTGGCACGCCTCCCTCACCCATTGTATCGACAAGCTTAAATAAGCCTACGCTTCCCATCTTCATAAATCGTAAATCCAAAATCATCAATCATGAACATTCTCATCACCGGCGGTGCTGGCTTCATCGGCTCCCACGTTGTACGCCTCTTTGTCAACAAGTACCCGGAGTACAAAATCATCAACCTCGATGCCCTCACCTACGCGGGCAACCTCGCCAACCTCAAGGACATTGAGGACAAACCGAACTACACCTTCGTGAAGGCAGACATCTGCGACTTCGACAAGATGTGCGCCCTCATGCAGGAGTACGACATCGACGGCGTCATCCACCTGGCCGCAGAAAGCCACGTGGACCGCTCCATCAAAGACCCCTTCACCTTTGCCCGCACCAACGTGATGGGCACGCTCAGCCTGCTGCAGGCCGCCCGCCAGCACTGGAACGGCAACTGGGAAGGCAAGCGCTTCTACCACATCTCCACCGATGAGGTATACGGCGCCCTGGAGCTGGACAAGCCCGAAGGCTCCGCCCCCTACGGCAGCGAATTCTTCCTGGAGACCACCAAATACAACCCGCACAGCCCCTACAGCGCCTCCAAGGCCGGCAGCGACCACTTCGTGCGCGCCTACCACGACACCTACGGCATGCCCACCCTGGTGACCAACTGCTCGAACAACTACGGCCCCTGCCAGTTCCCGGAGAAGCTGATTCCCCTCTGCATTCACAACATCCTGCACCGTCTTCCCCTCCCCATCTACGGAAAGGG
>JAFNWZ010000169.1 GCA_017379255.1 Akkermansia sp.
CCGCAAAGCAGAATACAAGTTCCTGAAAGCCCGTGGCGAATGGCTCTCTCCCACCGAATGGGTGTTCTCCGGCATCGGCATGCTGGTCATCATGGGCGGCATCAGCATCGGCTGCTTCCGCAAGGGCAAGTGGTAACTCCCTCCTCCCTCACCTGTTGTCCAAAGCCCCCGCCGGAAATCCGGCGGGGGCTTTGATTTCAAAAAAACAAGGGAAGAAATTCACTTGGGCAAGCCGTCGTCCTCTCCCCCGGTCAGCCATGATATGCTGAACGGCGCAAAGCGGATGTGGCGGATGGGGGCACCATTCACCTCAAACAGCACCCCGGCCACACCCGGTTTCACCGGGCACAACACGGAATAGGCAAACGGCCCATTACCCACGAAGCGGGACACAGGCCAGGTCTTTCCGTCGTCATAGCTCATCTTGATGACACCATTGGTACGCCCCTGGGTGGGCGAGGAGAACAGAATGCGACCCTGCTTTCCCAGCGCCGCATCATCCGCATAAGAATAGCGCGTCAGGCCGTTCTGGCAGTTCGGACTGGGCAGTTCCGGGTGGTCATTCACCGGGCCCCAGCTCGCGCCGCCATCTTCCGAATAGGCCACCTTGCGCAGGCTACCCCCCCAGGCGCGGGATACCACGAGCAGCCCGCCCTCCTCGGTTTCGGCGATGGATACCTCGTTGATACCCCGGCCGGCATCCGATTTCCGGCCAATGCTCCAGCTCTTGCCGCCATCGTCAGAATAAGCAGCCGCCAGCGTCCAGTTCCCGAACGGCCCCTCGTTGAGCGGCACCACCAGACGGCCCTTGTGTTTACCTCGGGTAAGCTGCACTCCGGGATTCGGGCCGCTGCAGGTAATGGTCACTCCCTCGTTCTTGGTGAACTCGGTCACATCCTTCGGTTTGCTCCACTTCCTGCCGTTCTTGGAGAAGCAGACAAAATTGCGGATGCAGCGCTCATCCTCCCAGCCCGTGGGGATGTTGGGCGTGCGCTCTTTGATTCCTTCCGGGTAACGCTGGAAAAAGAGGACAATCTGCCTGCTGTTCCGGTCGTATATCAGGCAGGGGTTGTTGAATGTGGCCCCCTTGGAGGCTGCGGCCACCACGGGCTTGCTCCATTTCCTGCCGCCATCCTTGCTGATGGAGACAATCAGGTCGTTCTGCCCCTGGTCAGTGTCCTGGTAGCGCCCCTCGGCCATGGCCACCAGTGTGCCGTTGGCATTGATGATATCCGGTATGCGGATGCTGGCATAGGGATTTCCCTCCCCCGCCACAAACACATCCACCGCGCGGCCATACGGCTCGCTGTCCAGCGCAGCCAGCTCGGCCTTCGTCACTGCCTTGCCCGGCAATGAGGAGGCAACAGCCTCGGCAGCACCCCGGGCCTTTTTCTTCTTACCCTTCTTCTTGCCCGCCGGTTTCTCTGCCACCTCATCCTGCGCACAGGCTGGGGCTGAAACAAGCGGTGCCGCCACCAGGAGGGTGACGGCACACAGCAGGGATGAACAGAACTTCATCATCTTATGCTTTTTCTTTCTTGGGAAGCAGGAAGAGGATGATACCGCAGAGCATCATGAGGATGCCTGCCAGGCTCAGCACAGAGGACAGCGGCGTGCCGGCGTCCTTGAGCATGCCACCCAGCCAGGAGACGAGCGCACCCGCACCCACGGAAGTGAGGTTGAGCAGGCCGTAACCCGTGGCGGCAAAGCGCTCGTCAATCGTGTTGCGGAGCACAGGCATGAGGGTGGCATCCATAGCACCCTGAGCCACACCCTGCATGGACACCAGGGCCAGCACGGCTACCAGACCCACCTGGGCACCGAACATCATGGCCAGCAGCACGCAGGGACCGGCAATGCAGAAGGCGATGCCGGGCACATAGGCGCGGGCGTTCTTGTTGCTGAGATACCAGCGGTCGGCAATCACGGCGCAGGCCAGCACGGAGATGTACTTGGCAATGTTAATCCACTGCGTGGCAGCGGGGCCGGCATCGGCCTCGGAGATTTCGAACATATCCTGCAGCAGGCGCGGATACCAGCCCAGCAGGAACCAGTTGGCGAAGCCGGCAAAGGAAATCATGAGCAGCAGCAGGTACATGCCGCGGCCGGTGAAGATGCTCTTGAGCATCTGGCCCAGGGTGAACTGGGGAGCGGCGGGGGCAGCAGCAGATTCCTCTGCGACTGCGGTGGCGGGGGCTTCCTCTGCCTTCGGGTCACGCAGGAAGAAGAGCACGATGAGACCGTATGCCACACCGATGAAACCGAACACCTCGAAGGTGAGGCGCCAGCCCATCTGGCAGGGGTCACCAGCCATCATGGCGCCGTAACCAGCCATCACCTGGCCGGCGTAGATACCGCTCATGTGCAGGCCGGTTGCCAGCGAGCGGGTGCTGCCGCGGTGGTAGTCTGTGATAAGGGCCAGGGCCGCAGGGATGTAGAAGGCTTCGCTCACGCCCATCATGGCGCGCCAGAAGACCAGTTCCTCATACGATTCGGACTTACCGGTCATCCAGGTCACAATGGACCAGACCACCAGCGAGCACATGATGATGAAGGAACGGCTGAAGCGGTCTGCCAGGTAACCACCCACCGGGGAAAGTGCAGCATACACAATCAGGAAGGCGGAGGTCACGATGCCGAACTGGGCCTGGGTCATCTCAATGCAGCCCGCCCCTTCGGTCATGGACTTATTGAGCACCGCAAGCAGCTGGCGGTCGAAGTAGTTGAGCATCACCACCACCCAGAGCACGGCCACGGCAATCCAGGCCCACTTGCCGGGCTTGGTCACGGGTGCATTCGGAGAGATGGCGGGTTTGGCGAGGCCTTTCTTGCAGGCAGCCATGATGGCGAGCACAGCGATACCGATGGCCACCCAGGGGGTGAGATCGGCCAGGAAGGTCAGGATGGGATTAGGTTCGGGCATAGTAGTGTGTGTTGTTATTTAGTGTTGATAGTGGAAATGACGGGTGTGCGGACACCGGGATGGGTCTCGCCGGAGATGATGTAGACCGAGCCCATGACCTTCACGGCCGGGGCGGTGGCAATGCCGATGCTGTTCTGCCCGGCAAGGGTCCAGCTGCCCGTGTGCGGGTTGAAGCAGTAGATGGCTGTATTCTGGCCGGGGTGATCAGCCGGGGCCTGGCCCACCAGGCTGGCGCGGTAGAAATTGCCGGGGTCACCACAGGCCAGCAGCAAGCCGCCACGCATGGCAGGCATGGGGGTGGCAGGGGCCACGATGGTTTCGGGCATGTCTGCCGCGGCACTCCAGGTGTTGGAGGCAGGGTCGTAGCAGAGCGTGCTCTTCAGGTAGGTGCGTTCGGCCGCCCCCTTGGCATCCGGGTGCAGTGAGCAACCACCGGCCACATAGATACGGCCATCCACCCAGGCACCGGCAGCAGCCAGCATGCGGCCTTCGCCCGGCATGGGCGCCAGTTCCTGCCAGCCGGCAGAGGGGTTCTTCAAATCCAGCACAAATGTGCGACTCAGGCAGGTCACGGACTCAGCCTTCTCCTGACCTCCGAACACATAGAGCTTGTCGTAACGCTGCACAAAGGCGGGATAAGCCGTTGTGACAGGCAGAGCAGGCAGAGCCTCGGTGCTGCCATC
>JAFNWZ010000170.1 GCA_017379255.1 Akkermansia sp.
AGCATCGTATTCGGTGGACTCGGTGGTTACCATGGCACCGATACGGCGGGTAGTGCTGAGTACGCGACCGGCTGCATCACGAGTATATTCCGTGATAGTTTCCGGCGTTACGCAGACATCGCCATCATAAACTTCGGAACGGCTGGTTTCAGTCAGTTCATGTGCAGAATTGTAGGCATTTGAGGTGACAATGCCATCTTCATCAACCTGTCGCAGTACACCGCAGCACATCCATTCGGTTGTCGTGAATCGACCATTGCCACGAGTTGTTTTGGTAACACGGTGCTGGGCATCGTATTCGTAAGCCGTCGTCTTGAGGAGGAGCCACTGAGAACCATCCCAGATAGATTCCTGCTCAAAGACTGTTGTATCGTTTGCGGAAATGAATACTTCCGTCTTGCGGCTCTGGGCGGCTACCAGTACGCCATCGGCTTTGGTGGTCACCGTATGCTTATGGATGGCCCCATGTTCCGTGGTAGCTTCATAATCGTGCCACGTCTGGACACCATTGACAGCCTGACTGAACTTAGCTTTACCGGCAGCGTACGCATAAGATGCAGATTCTCCATAGTTGGAACTGATGCTGACCTGCTGCTGCGAGCTACCACCTGCGGTCACCGTAGTCGTCACCTTTTCTTCAGAATCAGAGTCCTCGTAGGTGTAGGCAGAGGTACGGAACAGAACTTCTGAACCTGCACTATTCACACGATACTCAGTAACGGTTGCCGGGCGATTATCATAGAATCGGGAATTGGCGTAGGTCGTGCGGGTGATTTTCTCATAACCACCAGCCCAGGGTTCAGCAGCCAGCACTTCACGCCCCTCACTATCATACTCGTAGCGATTATAGCTGCCGTTATGATAATTGATGCGGGATACGCGGAAGTGGCTGTCATATTCATACTTGGTGGTCTGAGCCACATTTGAGCCATAACCCTCGGTCTGCTCCAGAATCACCCAGCCACCATCCGTACGAAGCTCCAGCTTGCGAGTGCAAGCGGCAGGAGTTGTATCGTTGGCACGTCTCACACTTTCGATAGTCTCCTGAACGTTATTACCGAGGTAATTCTTGGTGATGGTTCGTACAATGGCTTCATCACCTGTACCCTTGGTAATGGTCGTGGTATTACCATTTTCCACACGGGTGATAGTGTGAGCAGGCAAGCCTGTCTGCTGGCGAGTGATGATGGTTGTCTTAACCCCATTCGTAATAGTCGTAAGGTAGTTCTCCGTCTTATACGGGTCTCCGGAAGTCTGGTATTCACCCTCAACCACCGCGACCTGCTCAGGGGCGTACCATGCGTACTGCGTGGAGCCATTGCTCTGGGTGGAGGTCAACATCAGGCCATCCGTGGCAGAATAAACAGACTGGATGAACTTATTACCATCGGTGTTGATGTTTACGCTATTGCTGAATTGCTCCGCATATACCAATCGTCCGCTGGATGTACGAATCGTCAGAACATTGCCGGATTTTGCATCGAAACGCACCTGCGTACCATCTGCTGCCACCAGCTTAAGGACATCAGGTGTACCGGAAGTTACCGGAATGCCATCCTTATCCAGCAGCTGCATACTATACTGGTATTTGCGGGAATTAGCGGTAAGTTTTGCCATGGGACTCCCCTCAACAATGGCAAAGCGCAAAGCCGGGCCATTGGGCGGCGTGACGGAAATAGATGCATTAGCTTCATCATATACAGCTTTCCAGTTCCAGGCACTCGTGTACTTCAGGCCACCGGAAACAGTAACGGTGGTTGCTTCTTCATCCCCCGCGCTTACAGAAGCAGTCTGCTGCTGCATTTCCTCGAACTGGGACTTAAGGAAACACTGGTCCATGAAAGACTCGCCGGGGAGGTCGATGGTAGCAATCACGTTA
>JAFNWZ010000171.1 GCA_017379255.1 Akkermansia sp.
AGCATCGTATTCGGTGGACTCGGTGGTTACCATGGCACCGATACGGCGGGTAGTGCTGAGTACGCGACCGGCTGCATCACGAGTATATTCCGTGATAGTTTCCGGCGTTACGCAGACATCGCCATCATAAACTTCGGAACGACTGGTTTCAGTCAATTCATGTGCAGAATTGTAGGCGTTGGTAGTAACAATGCCGTCTTCATCTACCTGGCGCAGTACGCCACAACACATCCATTCGGTTGTCGTGAATCGTCCATTGCCACGAGTTGTTTTGGTAACACGATGCTGGGCATCGTATTCATAAGCCGTCGTCTTGAGGAGAAGCCACTGAGAACCATCCCAGATAGATTCCTGCTCAAAGACGGTCGTATCGTCAGCGGCGATAAAGGCCTCGTGTTTCCGACTTTGGGCAGCTACTAGTTCGCCATCGGCTTTGGTCGTTACCGTATGCTTATGGATAGCACCATGTTCCGTGGTAGCTTCATAATCATGCCATGTCTGGACTCCATTGACCGCCTGGCTGAACTTGGCTTTACCAGCGGCATACGCATAGGCTGCAGATTCACCATAATTGGAACTGATGCTGACCTGCTGCTGCGAGCTGCCACCAGCCGTTACTGTAGTTGTCACCTTTTCCTCTGCGGCAGAGTCCTCGTAGGTGTAGGTAGTAGTACGGAACAGGACTTCCGAACCTGCGCTATTCACACGATACTCTGTAACGGATGCCGGACGATTATCGTAGAAGCGGGAATCAGCATAGGTAGTGCGGGTAATTTTCTCATAACCACCAGCCCAGGGTTCTGCTGCCAGCACCTCACGGCCCTCATTATCATACTCGTAGCGATTATAGCTGCCGTTATGATAATTGATGCGGGATACGCGGAAGTGGCTGTCATATTCATAATTGGTGGTCTGAGCCACATTTGAGCCATAACCCTCGGTCTGCTCCAGAATCACCCAGCCGCCATCTATACGAAGCTCCAGCTTGCGGGTGCAAGCGGCAGGTGTTGTATCGTTAGCGCGACTCACACTTTCGATAGTCTCCTGAACGTTATTACCGAGGTAATTCTTGGTGATGGTTCGTACAATGGCTTCATCACCTGTCCCCTTGGTAATGGTCGTGGTATTACCATTTTCCACACGAGTGATAGTGTGAGCAGGCAAGCCTGTCTGCTGGCGGGTAATAATGGTTGTCTTAACTCCATTCGTTACGGTCGTCAGATAGTTTTCCGTCTTGTACGGGTCACCGGTAGTCTGATATTCGCCACCTACTACAGTAACCTGTTCTGGGGCATACCATGCGTACTGGGTGGAGCCATTGTCCAGAGTGGCGGTCAACATCAGGCCATCCATAGCAGAATAGGCGGACTGGATGAACTTATTGCCATCAGTCTTGATGCTGACATTGTTGCCGAACTGCTCTGCATACACCAAGCGGCCGCTGGACGTACGAATCATCAGAACATTGCCGGATTCCGCATGAAAGCGCACCTGCGTACCATCTGCTGCCACGAGTTTAAGGACATCTGGCGTGCCGGAAGTCACCGGATTCCCATCCGTATCCACCAGCTGCATGCTATACTGATATTTGCGGGAATTATCGGTAGGTTTTGCCATGGAACTACCCTCAGCAATGGCAAAGCGTAATGCCGGGCCATTGGGCGGCGTAACGGAAATGGTTGCGTTAGCTGCATCATACGCAGCCTTCCAGTTCCATGCACCCGTGTACTTCAGGCCGCCGGAAACAGTAACGGTGGTTGCTTCTTCATCCCCCGCGCTTACAGAAGCAGTCTGCTGCTGCATTTCCTCGAACTGGGACTTAAGGAAACACTGGTCCATGAAAGACTCGCCGGGGAGGTCGATGGTAGCAATCACGTTA
>JAFNWZ010000172.1 GCA_017379255.1 Akkermansia sp.
AGCATCACCTGAGACGCAAGAATTATATAAGTTTTTTCTTATATTCAAAACTAACAACGCTACATACGACCGGCGGTCGAAAAAAAGCTCCCGGTTTTGCCGGGAGCTTTTTAAAATCTATCAGTGTTTTTTCCAACCCGGCTTGTGGCGGGAGGCGAGTTCCTCGATGACCTGCTCGATGCGCAGGCCCTTGGAGGTCAGCAGCACAATGAGGTGGTAGAACATGTCGGAGGCCTCATAAATAAGGCGTTCATCCGTGCCGTTGCAGGCCTCGATGCAGGCTTCCAGCGCTTCCTCGCCCACCTTCTGGGCCATGCGGTTCACACCGTCGCGGAACAGGCTGGTGGTGTAGGAACCCTCCGGCATCTCCTCGTGGCGCTTGTTGATGAAATCCTGCAGCTCGGTGAGGAACAGCAGCGGGCTGGCCTCATTCTTCTCACCCCAGCAGGTATCCGTGCCGGTGTGGCACACCGGACCATGGGGCGTGGCCTGAATGAGCAGTGTATCGTTGTCGCAATCCACCTTGATGCTCACCACATCCAGATAGTTGCCGCTGGTCTCGCCCTTGGTCCACAGGCACTGGCGGCTGCGGCTGTAGAAGCACACGCGCCCGGTTTCCTGGGTGCGGGCAAAGGATTCAGCGTTCATGTACCCCATCATGAGCACCTTGCCGGTGGCGGAGTCCTGAATGATGGCGGGCACCAAGCCGCCGCACTTGTCGAAGTCGATAGTCATAGTCGTTTATTGGTAAATGTTACAGGCGCACGCAGATACCTTCGTTGTGCAGGTACTGCTTAAGCTCGGGAATCTTGATTTCACCGAAGTGGAACACACTGGCAGCCAGGGCAGCATCGGCATGGCCGATACGGAAGGCATCGGCAAAGTGTTCCTTGGCGCCGGCTCCGCCGCTGGCAATGACCGGGATGCTCAGCTCTTCGGAAAGGCGGGCAAGAGCCTCGTTCGGGAAGCCCTGCTTCACGCCATCATGGTCCATGCTGGTAAAGAGGATTTCACCGGCTCCACGGTCGGCCACTTCGCGGGCCCAGTCAAAGAGCGTGCGCTCCACGCGGATGCGTCCACCATTCACATAGCAGTACCAGCCGTCGGCATCGCTGCGGGCATCAATGGCGGCCACGCATACCTGGGAACCGAAGTGGCTGGCAATCTCATTCACCAGCTGGGGATTGCGGATAGCGGCAGAGTTAAGGCTCACCTTGTCGGCACCGGCTTCCAGCAGGCGGGCCACATCGGCCAGCTCGTGGATACCACCACCCACGGTAAAGGGAATGGAGATGGCAGCAGCCACGCGGGACACCATATCGGTGAAGGTCTTGCGTCCCTCGTGCGTGGCGGCAATATCCAGGAACACGAGTTCATCTGCCCCTTGTTCGCTGTAGGCCTTGCCCAGCTCCACGGGGTCGCCCGCATCGCGCAGGTTCACAAAGTTAATACCTTTGACGGTGCGGCCGTCCTTGACATCCAGACAGGGGATAATACGTTTGGCTAACACAGTGATTAGTGATTAATGATTAGTGATTAGTTGTTGAAGGTCGATGCGGCCTTCGTAATAGGCCTTGCCGAAGACCACGGAAGGAATACCGGCGGCATCAAGCGCGCGGATATCCTCGGTGCAGCTCACGCCACCGCTGGCGATAAGGCGGCAGCCAGGGTGCTTCGCCATGATTTCCTGGTACAGTGCCGTATTCGGCCCGGTGAGGGTGCCATCGCGCGAAATATCCGTGCAGAGCACGCGGGTGATGCCGTGGCCCATGTAGAAGCTCACGAATTCATCCAGGCTCATGCCGCCGTCCTCGCGCCAGCCTTTAATCATGACGCGGCCATTCAGCGCATCGGCGCCCACAATGAAGCGGTCGGGGCCGTATTTCTCTGCCCAGCGCAGCAGGCGCTGCGGGTCGGTAGCAGCCAGGCTGCCCACTGTCACCATGGCGGCGCCGTGGTCAAAAGCTTTCTGGAGGTCACTTTCCTGCTTGATGCCGCCGCCGAAATCAACGGTCATACCGAGGGCGGTAATCTTTTCAAGCGTTGCCAGATTCACGATGTGGTCAGCCTTGGCGCCATCGAGGTCCACCACATGCAGACGCCGCACGCCCATATCGTAGAAGCGGCGTGCCACCTCCTCCGGGTGGGCATCGTAGGTCTTCTGGGCGGCGTAGTCGCCCTTGGTCAGGCGCACACACTGGCCGCCGATGATGTCAATGGCAGGAATCAGCTCAATCATGGCAGAGATGGATAAAATTGTGGAGGATACGCAGGCCTACGTCGCCGCTTTTCTCCGGGTGGAACTGGGTGGCATAGAAATTACCGCAACGCAGGGCGCTGGCGTAGGTCACGCCGCCGTAGGTGGTCCGGGCAATGGCTTCCGCGCAGTCCGGAACATAGAAACTGTGCACGAAGTAGACGAAATCGCCCTCTTTCAGCCCTTGGAACAGCGGGGTCTGCAGCTGCTCGATGGTGTTCCAGCCAATCTGAGGGATTTTCACGCGACCCTCTGCACAAGAGACAGGAAAACGCTGCACTTTGCTGCCGAACACCCCCAGACAGGGGGTATCGCCCTCCTCGGAATGGGCGCAGAGCAACTGCTGCCCGATGCAGATACCCAGCACAGGCTGCTTCAGGTTACGGATTACGGCATCCAGCCCGCTTCTACGCAGGTAGGCCATGGTATTGGAAGCCTCACCCTGCCCCGGGAAAATCACGCGGTCAGCAGC
>JAFNWZ010000173.1 GCA_017379255.1 Akkermansia sp.
GATGGGATGACTATACCCCAGGTCACCCAGCTGCTGCATGCCGGGTTGCAGAATCCAGGCCGGGGAAATATCAGCCCCGCATGGCTGGTCATCGTTCGCCCGGTATACCAAATCCACACGCTCCTTTTTCAATAGCCCAGTAGGACAAAGTGGCAGATGGCTGGAAATCCTCAGCTTCATCCGCAGGCTCTGCCTGGGCAGCAGGCGGCATGCCTCACTATGAACACATAAATTACTGCGTTCCACCTCATGGCCATCGTACATCAGCAAGTACACCCGCCCCCGGCGCAGGGTGACGGGAAAATCAGTCAGATTCTCAGCCTCCGCTATCAGGAAACCACGCTCCACCCCGACCAGACGCAGGCTCACCAGGCTGGGAGCTGCCGCGTACTCCGCAGGTGGCGCCCCCCACATGCGCAACCGCGCCAGCAATGTACCATTGGCATGGTATGCGCGTACTTCCTTACCTTTCACTTCAAAACGAGCATATTGGTCTGACGCAGCAGCAATGCCATGGGTCAGCACTATGCGGGGTTTGCCGGCATCCGTCTGTACCCCCAGATACATGTGCATGGTTCTGGTAGATGAGGAGGCTGCCATAGAACCACGCAGCAACACAAGCCCGGGAGAAAGGCTCGTTTCTGTCCACTGCGAGGCATGCGGGAAAGCACGCTGTGCCAATTCCCGCGGATTTCCAGCACTCGCCGCGCACAGCGGCAGCGCCAGCAGCGCCGCCAAGAGCAGCAGAAATTGTTTCATCATGTTCATCACATCAATACTCATTCAGGGCTGCTATCGGCAGATTTATCCGACTCAGGCAGGCACCATGTAACAACATTGTCCACCCCACTGACCACCAATGCGCCACCAGCAAAGCAAACAGCCGCAGCACCACCGGCAATGTTAAGCGGCACATCGATGCAGACGCCGACTACCGTTGCCAGCGGGTACGCATAAAGTGCATGAGGGGTCAGTTTTCTGCTGTATTCATTGACAGACGACCAGCCCAGGCTGGTTTTCTCCGGCATAGGGTACGCACGCGTATCGTTCAGAGTAAGAGACTTCCAGTTACCCGAAAGACTCCACATACCGCCCCGGTCTAACTGCAGCTCCCGGTACACCACTTCCCCCAGTGTTTCCGGTTTTACCTCATATTGGTCAGGAATCGGCTTGCCCAGCAGGTAGGGATTCTGGACTGACGTGCGTTTGAATTTCGCACGCTGACCCCGCACGTATTTTCTGCCGCCGTGGCGGTAGTAACACTCGCGCTCCGTCAGCTCCACACCATCGTACTCCGCGCCACAATCTGCCACATACTGGCACAAGTTTGTACACGAGGTAAGCCCCAGCAATAAGGCAGCCGATGCAGCTTTGACAATATCAGCCCGTCTCATGCTCCCAGCATACACCACGGCGCTAACCTGTTCAATGGAAAATTGGATGACTGTAATATGAATTTTACCACCAGGCTACGCGATTACATAGAGGAAGACAGCCCCGGCGAACCCCGGATTTTGCAAAAGTCCTCAAGAAAATGTGTGACTTTTACCCAAAAGTCCTCAAGAAAATGTGGAGATTTTACCTAAAAGTCCTCAAGAAAATGTGGGAGTTTTACCCAAAAGTCCTCAAGAAAATGTGAATTACCCTTGATTATCAACACCATTATGCTATAATTCGGTCACAGAAAAAAGCCCACATGAAACGCGACTCGATAGAACAGCTAATCAGCTGGAAGAAGAATCCCCGCAGAAAGCCCCTTATACTGCTAGGCGCACGGCAGGTGGGGAAAACCTGGCTCATGCAGGAATTCGGAAAGCGGCATTTCAAAAAATTGGCTTATATACGCTTTGACCAGAACAAGCGCATGCGCGCAAGTTTTGAGCAGGACTACAATATTCCTCGCCTCCTTGAAGCCATTCAGATGGATGCAGGCTTCAAAATAACCCCGAAAGACACGCTCATCATACTGGATGAAATCCAGGAGTGTCCGAGGGCACTCACCTCACTTAAATATTTCTGCGAAGAAGCCAGAGAATACCACATCGTTGCAGCAGGCTCACTGCTCGGGCTCTATGAGCATTCCGGCACGGGATTCCCCGTAGGCAAGGTTGATATTTATCACCTCTACCCCATGAGTTTCGGTGAGTTTTTAAAAGCCACCGGACACGAATTATATGTGGAAGCGTTAGAACGGCAGGACTGGCGATTGATAACCGACTTCGCCTCAAAATATATTGATCTGCTGAAGCTTTACTACATCATCGGAGGCATGCCGGAAGCAATCAGCACCTATCTGGATACTCACGATTTTGAACAGGTACGGAACGTACAACAAAACATTCTCCTCGGCTATCAACGGGATTTCAGCAAGCACGCCCCCCCCGAACAAACACCTCTCATATCATTGCTTTGGGACTCCATTCCAAAGCAACTTGCCCGGGAAAATAAGAAATTCATGTGCAAGGATGTGCAGGAAACGCTGCGCATGAGAGATTTGGAAATAGCCATGCAATGGCTGATGGATGCAGGATTAATTCACAAGGTAGTTCGCGTCTCCAAACCGGCCTTCCCCGCTGATGCCTACAGAGAATCCGCTTTCAAGCTTTTCTTCCTGGATGTTGGGCTACTGGGCGCAAAATCAAAGTTACCTATTGATGCCGTGCTGGACGGGAATCGCATTTTCACAGAATTCAAGGGGGCCTTGGCAGAGCAATATGTTCAGCAGGAACTGCGAGCTACCAGCGATGCCATTCCTTATTACTGGGCAACGGCCAATTCCCAGACAGAAATCGATTTTCTGGTGCAGATGGGCATGGAAATGGTACCGGTCGAGGTCAAAGCAGAAACGAATCTGCAAGCTAAGAGTCTGAAAGCGTTCTGCAAAAAGTTCAAATGTCCTACCGCTATACGCAGTTCCATGGCACCATGGTTTGTTCAGGATATGCCGATTTCGGATGATGGTAGCATCTGCAAGCTCATTAATCTGCCTCTGTATGCAGTAAGCCAGATGATGAAATTACCACACTGACACGATGAAAGCCACCCACCAGATTCGCCGGAAATGGGCTGATGGTTGCGAAAGCATCACCACGGGGTATCTGGCGTTTGATATCACCGGGGCGGAGGACAAATTGCTGGTTCGCTGCCGGAATGGAGTGACCGGGTGGCGGCGTTTCTTCCGCACACACCCGGTATTAGAGGATGCCGAGGGCACCATGCTTGCTGAAATAGAGTTGCCGCGATTCGCAGGAAACGCCTTCACCCTCCGCCTGCCGGATGGGCGGAGGGAAAGAATCGGCGAGAAAGCGGCCCTCCCAGCCGGGCTTTCCCCGGAGCTGGGCATTGCCGTGGAATGCTTCCGCAGCCTGTGGTTCAAGACTGACGCCGGGGATAACGACTGCGGCGATTGATTTACCCCTATGAAACTGAGCGACACGAATCTTTCTGTGCAGGAGCGCGAATGGGTGGAGCAAGAGCTTTTCCCCGGCGAGAAATTGCTGCTGGTGTGCAAGCCTGCCACTTCCTTGTGGAAACTGGGCTACGCCTACCGCATGTTCTTTGCAGCCTTGTGGAATGCTTTTCTGTTCGGCATCCTCGGCTCGCTGATTATCACCCATACCACGCTGGAGAAAATCATCGAAAAGCCAGCCTTTCTGCTCCTTTTCCTGGGGCTGCTACCCTTTTACCTCATCGGCATCGGGTTCATCATCAGCCCCTGGTGGGAGCGGGAAAACGACCGCCGAACGGTGTATGCGCTCACCAATCGGCGCGCCATCGTGCTGCGGCCCTCAATGCTTCGCCGCCGCCGCACATGCAGGAGCTTTCCGCTAGCTCACGATTTAATCAAAGAGGTGCGAGAATACCGCCATGGGCGTGGCGATATCATCATGGGGCATGAGGAGCACCACGGAAGACACGGTATTCAGCTCATACCGCAGGGATTTCTCTTTGTCGACCATGTTCACGAGCTGGCCGCCCTCATCCGGCCGCACCTGCCGGATGCCCCGGCGCCGGAAACGGAAGAAACGCCCGACGAGTGCCCCACCTTGGGCTGCATGCCGGTTATCGTGCTGCTCTTTGCGGTTATTTACCTCACAACCCGCTACAAGCAAGGCACTTCTGATAGCGTCGGCATTGCCCTCATCTTCGGAGGAATTGCCCTTTACTCCATCATCTCCTGGAGCATCAAGTATGCAGCCTGGCGCAAAGGCCAGGCTGAACAAAAAGGCAACTGAGCAACTTATTTCTTAGCGGCTCGCTTCTTTCTGGCCTGCTGGGTCTGGTACTCCTTAATCACCTTGCGCCAGTCGGCCATATTCTTGCCGCCCAGCTTGCCTACAAACTCGCCGTCTGCGGTCACGATGCAAATGGCAGGAGAGCCGAAGCCGGAAAGGTCAAAACCGGGAATGTCTCCCAGCTCAGAGCCGAGCACACCAGGGCATTTGAATTCACGCTCCTTCATGTACTGTTTGACCACGGCCTCCTCTTCCTGCCCGAGAAAGACCAGTTCTGCCTTGGCTGATTTCATCTTGCCATAGTCCTTGAATAAA
>JAFNWZ010000174.1 GCA_017379255.1 Akkermansia sp.
GGCATACTGCCCTGCCAGCATCAGGATGAGCAGCAACGTGACCGCATGAATGAGGCCGGAAACGGGAGTCTTGGCGCCGGCGCGGATGTTCGTGGCCGTGCGAGCAATAGCGCCCGTGGCGGGGATACCGCCGAAGAGGGCAGAAGCCATGTTGCCCACACCCTGGCCGATAAGCTCGGTGTTCGGGTGGTGGCGGCTGCCCGTCATACCGTCGGCCACGCTGGCGCTCAGCAACGATTCAATGGCGGCCAGCAGAGCAATCACAAAGGCCGGCTGCACCAGCTGGGGCAGCTTGGTCCAGTCCATATCAGGCAGGTGGGGAGCAGGCAGGCCCTGCGGCAGCTCGCCGAAGCGGGAGCCGATAGTCTCCACAGGCAGGTTGAAAATCTGGCACAGCGCCGTGCTCACCAGCATGCCCACCAGCATGAAGGGGGCGCGGGGGCAGAAGCGCTTGGTGATGAGGATGACCGCCACCGTCAGCAGCGTGAGCCCCAGTGCCCAGTAATTGGTCGTGTGGAAATACTCGGCATAGCACTGCCACTTGGCAATGAACTCTGCCGGCACGGCCTTGTCAATCTGCAGACCGAAGATATCCTTAATCTGCGTGCAGAAAATCGTCACCGCAATACCACTGGTAAAGCCCGTGGTCACGGGATAGGGAATGAACTTGATGAGCGAACCCATGCGGCACACGCCGAACAGCACCAGGAACAGGCCCGCCAGCAGCGTGCATATCACCAGACCGGCGTACCCGAAGCTGCCTACCACACCCGAAATCAGCACCACAAAGGCGCCCGTGGGGCCACCAATCTGGAACTTGCTGCCACCGAGCAGCGATATCAGGAAACCGGCCACCACAGCGGTGATGAGGCCGGTAGAGGGAGTAATCTCGCTGCTTCCGCAGGCGATTGCAAAGGCCATGGCCAGCGGCAGAGCTACCACACCTACAGTGAGCCCTGCTCCAAGGTCAGAAAAGAAGGTCTTGCGGTTATATGTCTTGAGGGAATTGACAATACTTGGCGCGTGCATGACTGCTTTTTTATACGCCTGCCCCAGAACCTTGTAAAGCCAAAACCGTTATTTTCCGCGTTATTCCGCGGTTTTAGGCCACACAAAACCGCCGTCCGCCCCTCGGGAGCGAACGACGGTGAACGTTATGCGTACCAATTGTCTCAGCGGGCACCGGCAGCGCGCAGCACGCGGGCCGCGCTCCTGTTGCCTTCATCCTGCGCCTTGTCCAGAGCCGTCTCGCCCTCCTCATCGCGGGCATTCACGTCAGCCCCGGCAGAAATCAGCAGCTGCAGCGTCTCAGCATTGCCCTCGTCTGCGGCCTTCATCAGCGCTGTCTCACCCTCATTATTGGCGGCGTTGACATCTGCGCCCGCATCCAGCAGCAGCTTCACCGCAGCAGAATTGTAATTATCCGCAGACATCATGAGCGGGGTGTCGCCGTCTTCATCGGCATCATTCACCGTGGCTCCGGCATTCAGCAGCAATTTCAC
>JAFNWZ010000175.1 GCA_017379255.1 Akkermansia sp.
AAATTGTAGCAGTAAGATACCAGCCAGCCATGCACCAGCAACTGGGGCATCTGGTCATCGGCAAAGCCCATGGCGTGCAGCATGCACAGCCAGTAGATGCCGTGTGCCGGCACCAGGATATCCTTGCCAATCACCTCACAGGCAGCCGGCCACAGCTTTTCGAAATCCGGCAGCCCGGCCCCCTCCTCTGCCTTGTAACCGGCAAAGGAAATGTAGTTCACCAGTGCGTCAAACCACACATAGGTCACGAAATCCGGGTCAAAAGGCAGCGGAATGCCCCAGGAAAGGCGGTCTTTCGGGCGGGAGATGCACAGATCCACCCCGGCGGCGCGCTCAATGGCATTCAAGAGGTCCTGGCGGCGGAACTCGGGGGTCACCACGGAGGGGTGGGTGGTCACATATTCCTTGAGCCATTCCACCTGCTGGCTGAGATTGAAGTACCAGTTTTCCTCCTCCAGCTCCACCACTTCGCCCCATTCCGGGCCGAACTCGCCTTCCTCATTGCGTTCCTTATCGGTGAGGAACTGCTCCTGGCGAATGGAGTAGAAGCCCTTATACCCCTTCTTGTACAGGCATCCTTTTTCTTTGAGGTCGCTCAGAATAGCCTGCACACAAGCCTTGTGGCGGGCATCGGTGGTGGCGGCCCAGCCATCATACTGAATCCCCAGGCGCTCCCAGAGGGTAATGAACTTCTGAGTAACCATATCGGCATACTCCTGCGGCTGCATGCCGGCGGCTTCTGCCTTCTGCTGGACCTTCTGGCCGTGCTGGTCCACACCCGTCAGGAAGAACACCTCTTCACCACACATTCGGTGCCAGCGAGCGAGAACATCTGCCAGAACTTTCTCATACGCATGCCCGATGTGGGGAGCGCCGTTTGTGTAGTCAATTGCTGTCGTAATGTAGAACATAGCGGCGGCGATTCTACCACGCCCGCTACACCTAATCAAGTGCAATCTGGTGCATAAACATGCACGATTTCGTCCTTTACATTCGCGCGCAAGAAGTCTATCATTGCCCGCATGAGCCACACTAAGGTATCTGATAATATGGAAGCGCTTATCAAACTGGCGCTCGATGAAGATTTCGGCGATGGAGACGTGACCTCCCTCTACTTTGTACCCGCAGAACTGCAGGCCCGCGCCCTGCTGCGTCCCCGCACCCAGGGTGTGCTTTCCGGCGTGGAAGTAGCCCGGGCCGTGTTCAAGGCCGTAGACCCCACCCTGAAAGTGGAAGTATACCTGAATGATGGCGATGAGGTTTCCCCCGGCGCTGTGGTCATGATGATTGAGGGCAAGGCCCAGTCCATTCTGGGCGCAGAACGCACCGCGCTCAACTTCATCCAGCGCCTTTCCGGCGTGGCCAGCATGACCCACAAGTACGTGAAGGCCATTGCCCACACCGACTGCAAGCTGCTCGATACCCGCAAGACAACCCCGGGCTACCGCCTGCTGGAGAAGGCTGCCGTAGTGCACGGCGGCGGCAACAACCACCGTCTGGGTCTCTATGACCGCGCCATGGTGAAGGACAACCACCTCATGACGGATGGCAACACCGACCACCTGCAGACCTGCATCAACAAGCTCAAGACCGAACGCCCCGGCGTGGAAGTGCAGCTGGAGGCTGACAATCTGGAACAGGTGGAAGCCTTCCTCAAGCTTGAGGGAGTGGACTACATCCTGCTCGACAACATGAGCAACGAAGACATGCGCAAGGCTGTGGAAATGCGCGGCCAGGGCTGCAAGCCTTACTTCGAAGCCTCCGGTGGCCTCACCCTGGCCACGGCCCCTGCTGCAGCCGAAACAGGCGTGGATTTCATGAGCTTCGGATGCCTCACCCACTCCGTCCCCTCGCTCGACCTCGGGCTGGACTTCACCGTCGAGCGCTGATTCCCGCCCCATGCTCACCCCGCAGGAGGCACTCATCACCCTCAACCTCATCCCCGGACTCGGGTCCATGAGGATTCAGGCACTACTG
>JAFNWZ010000176.1 GCA_017379255.1 Akkermansia sp.
CCTGGAACAACGGGTGGTGCATGGCTTCGCGCACCGCCCTGGCGTGCTCCGGCAGCACAAAGTCGAGCACATCCCACTCGCGCGCCGTGTCGTTTTCCGGCGGCATGTGGGCTTCATCCTCGGCGGCCATCTGGTTGAGCAGGTCGGTGCGGTCCATCACATAGGCTTCCGACATGGCTCCGCCGGGTTCGTTGCCGTATTTGCTGCGGATAGTCGGGTGAATCGCCATGTAGGCCTCGGCGCGGTTCAGCCGCGTATCCCAGGAGCAACTGGGCAGCTTTTCCTCCTGAATCAGCTGCAGGGCAGGGCCTTTGAAACGCGCCACGTTATAAGCCACATGGTCGCGCAGCGCCTCCATGTTCAGGAATGCCTGCGTGTTGGCCTCTGCCCAGCTCATGTCCCACTGGGGCAGGGAAATATCGTAGTCAAAATCTGTAGTCTCGATGAGGATGCGCGTGTCCCGCTCCACAAAGAGCTCCACCGAAAGCTGATTGCAGAGCGCGCGGCGGTTATCCTGCTCCGGCACGCGGCGGGAAAGCGTGATGTCGCCTGCCTGTACATGGCCCTTGGCGTGGCTGCGCATGCGGGCCAGCACCGGGTGCTCTTCCGCCTGCGCCTGGGTGCAGTTGCGGTTGGTGAAGCAGACCCGGCAGCCGGCGATATCGCGCAGGCAGTTGCCCTGCAGGATGAAGTCGATGGGCTCACCTTCATCCACCCCCCACAGAGTGAGATGCGTGACACCCCGCGTGGTGTTATCAATAACGCCACGTGTGATAAGCGGTGTGATGACAGCAAGCATGATGAGAGACGGAGCGAGGGGAGAGGCTGGTTTATTGCTTATTTGCTGCTGGGGGCGGGCAGGGCGGCGGCCAGGGCGGCTACTGCCTCCGGAGCGTTCATGAGCTCTACCACGGCATCCCACTTGCCCAGCATGAGCGCTTCGCGCGGCTCGGCCGGCATGTTGATGGGGAAGCTGGCAGTGGCGCAGCTCAGGGTCATGCTTTCCAGGTCAACCGTCCACTGGGTATCCGGTGCGGCGGTGGTGATTTCCATGGCTCGGGCTATGTCCTCGCGGCTGGCGCGCACGCAGGGCAGGCCGATGCCGCTGCTGTTGCCGAAGAAGATTTCGGCAAATGTTTCAGCCACAATGGCCTGCACACCGCTGCGCTTGATGGCCTGCGGGGCATGCTCGCGGGAGGACCCGCAGCCGAAGTTCTCGCCACCCAGGATGATGGTGGCACCGGCGTGCTGCGGGGCGTCGATGGGGTGGTTCTTCGAGCTGCCGTCGGTGTTGAAGCGCTCATCATAGAACATGGTGCCGGCCAGTTCATCAAAGGTGATGCACTTGAGGAAGCGGGCGGGAATGATGCGGTCGGTATCCATATCCGCCCCGGCCACGGGAACGGCCTTGCCGCTGATGCTGGTAATCTTGGTAAGAGGCATATCTGGTGAAAGTGGGGGGTTATTGGATATCGAAGACTTCGCGGGCATCGGCCACGGTACCGGTGACGGCGGCTGCTGCGGCCATGATGGGGCTCATGAGCAGGGTGCGCCCGGTGGGGCTGCCCTGGCGGCCCTTGAAGTTGCGGTTGCTGGTGCTGGCGCAGATCTGGTCACCCACCAGCTTGTCCGGGTTCATGGCCAGGCACATCGAGCACCCGGGCAGTCGCCATTCAAAGCCTGCTTCGCGGAAAATCCGGGCAATGCCTTCCTGTTCACACTGCAGGGCGGTCATCTGGGAACCGGGCACGGCCAGCGCCTTGATGCCGGGCTTGACCTTGCGGCCCTTCAGGTAGGGAGCCACGGCGCGGAAGTCGGTAATGTGGCCATTCGTGCAGGAACCGATGAACACCACATCCACCGGAAGTCCCTTGATGGGCTGGCCGGGAGTGAGCTGCATGTATTCCAGCGCGGTGGTGTAGGCCTTGCGGCCTTCTTCGTCGCGCGCCTGCTCCGGGGCAGGCACGGTGCCGCCAATGCCGATGTTCATATCCGGCGAAATGCCCCAGGTGACGGTGGGTTCGATTTCCTCTGCCGGGATGATGACCACGTCATCGTAGACGGCATCGGCGTCGGAGGCAAAACTCTTCCAGCGGGCCACGGCAGCATCCCACTCGGCGCCCTTGGGTGCATAGGGACGGCCCTTCAGATATTCAAAGGTTGTTTCATCCGGGTTGATATAGCCGCAGCGGGCTGCACCCTCGATAGCCAGGTTGCAGAGGGTGAGGCGGCCATCCATATCCATGGATTCAATGGCGCTGCCGCCGAATTCGTAGGCATAGCCCAGGCCGCCGTTGGCGCCCAGCTTGCCGATGATGTGCAGGGCTACGTCCTTGGCGGTCACGCCCGGGCGCAGCGTGCCCTCCACGCGGATGTTGCGTACCTTGAGCGGGCTCATGGCCAGAGTCTGGGTGGCCAGCACATCGCGCACCTGGGTGGTGCCAATGCCCATGGCAATGCTGCCCACGGCCCCGTGGGTGGCGGTGTGGGAGTCGCCGCAGACGATGGTCATGCCCGGCTGGGTGATGCCCAGCTCCGGCCCGACCATGTGCACAATGCCCTGGCGGCCGCTGCTCAGGTCGAACAGGCGGATGCCGTTCTCCTGGCAGTTGCGGCGCAGCTCGTTGAGCATGGCGGCAGCGCGCGGGTCGGCAAAGGGTTCGCACTGGTTATCGGTGGGGATGATGTGGTCCACCGTGGCAAACAGACGCTCCGGGTGCAGTACCGGCAGGTTCAGTTCGCGCAGCATGGCAAAGGCCTGCGGCGAGGTCACCTCGTGCAGGTACATGGTGGCAATGAACAGCTGTGTGCGCCCGTCCGGCAGTGTGCCTACCGTGTGCGCATCCCATACTTTTTGGTAGAGCGTTTTACCCATATCCGGCAGGATACCACAGGCGTACGCGTGAGTCAAGGGTGCAAGACACGCAGAAAGACGCTATGACACGCACGAAAATACCCGCGCAGTCTGTGGACTGAGCGGGGTTTTGAGAAAGGGATTGATTCCGGAATATCAGCTGGCGAAATCGACGCCCTGGGCGTCCTTGGTCACCGTGCAGATTTCTACGAGGTTCCAGATGAACACAATCGGTCCAAGAAAACCGAAAGAGATGAGGGTCAGCAGCAGCTGGGCAATACCCTTGCCAGTATAACCGGCAAAGAAGTTGTGAATGCCAAGGGTGCCAAGGAAGATGGCCAGCAGAATGTAGGCGAGTCGGGATTTAGGCATATATGTATGTGTGTGGTTGTTGCTTTTTTGAAAATCCCGCTCCGGGGATGATTCCGGAGCGGGATTTGAAGTGGAATTAGAATCGGGGATTACTCGCCCAGCACTTCAGCGCGCTCCTCGAGCAGCTCGGCGCAGGAAGCGTCAATCTTGGCGCGGGAGAACTCGTCGATGGGCAGGCCTTCAACGATGCTGTAGGTGCCGTCCGCATTGGTGCGGGTGGGCTGGGAGCAGATGATGCCGGCGGGCAGACCGTACTTGGTGCCGTCGGTGTAGGAAGCCACGGAGAACCAGTCGCCCTCGGCGGTGGGGGTGGTCAGGTTCTTCACAGTCATCAGGGCGGCGTTGGCTGCAGAGGCTGCGGAGGAAAGGCCGCGGGCCTGGATGATGGCGGCGCCGCGCTGCTGCACGGTCTTGATGAAGTCGGTCTTGAGCCATTCGATGTCGGTGATGACCTCGGTCACGGGCTTGCCACCAATCTTGGCGTTGGTGAAGTCCGGGTACTGGGTGGCGGAGTGGTTGCCCCAGATGGTCATGTTGGTCACCTCGGTCACGTGCACACCGGCCTTGGCAGCCAGCTGGCTCTTGGCGCGGTATTCATCGAGCTGGGTCATGGCGAAGAAGTTCTCCTTGGGCAGACCGGTAGCGTTGTGCAGGGCGATGAGGCAGTTGGTGTTGCAGGGATTGCCCACCACGAACACGCGGCAGCCGGGGGCTGCGTTCTCGGCAATAGCCTTGCCCTGGCCCACGAACACCTTGCCGTTGATGGAGAGCAGGTCCTTGCGCTCCATACCGGCCTTGCGGGGTACGGAACCCACCAGCATGCACCAGTCGGCATCCTTGAAAGCCACAGCGGGGTCATCGGTAGCCACGATTTCCTTCACCAGCGGGAAGGCGCAGTCCTCGAGTTCCATCACCACGCCCTGGAGCTTCTCCAGACAGGGGGTGATTTCGAGGAGCTTCAGGATAACGGGCTGGTCAGCACCCAGCATCTCGCCAGCTGCAATGCGGAACAGAAGGGAATAGGAAATATTGCCGGCGGCGCCGGTCACGGTCACAGTTACGGGTTTCTTCATAACGCGGGTTATTTTAAGCTATACGCCGTCAGAGTCAATCCTAAAGTGTGTGGCAGGTGCTGCAGGACTGTTTTTTTTGATTTATGAGCAGAGGTAATGGCAAATTATGGGTTGTGGAAGCTCGAGCGGTCACAATGAAAAAAACTTTAATGTATCGCTCAGTGTTGCTTGTTAATTCAGAAAAAAAGCTTGTAATGCATCGGATGTGTGTTATATTGTAACTCATGACGAAACATTACTGTTTATCCGAGATTTCGCTTTTTTGCCGCCTGAATCAAGCAGGCTTGCAGCAATCGTATCA
>JAFNWZ010000177.1 GCA_017379255.1 Akkermansia sp.
CAGTTGATTCTGAGCAGCGGATCTGAGCAGCACATCGGCGGCACGGTAGATATAGCTGCCAATATGACCTTGTACAGTAGCGCGGGGACAGATAACATGCTGAAGCGCATAGACCATCTCAACGTGAGAGGTGGAAAAACACTTACGGTGGATGAAAATCATTGGAATACCATCTGGCAGTTTGATCAATTGACAGGTGAGGGTGATATAAACTGGAATTCAGATACCAACCATGGCAGAACAGCCCGCCTGGTTATGGGCGGCACTGGTGAATTCTCCGGTAATATCAGCATGGTTCGCAGATATGGTCATAGAAACCGCACGCACCAGGCCTACCTGCAGATAAATGGTAATTCTGCTGTGCGAGATGCTGCCATAGACCTGCAGGGCGGTGCCAATTCCTATGCCACCCTGGCATTGAATGCAGATAAAGTGCAGCTCAAGGGGATTTCCGGCAATGAATATACGCATGTGATGCTGGGTGATGCACCGGCTGGTGACGGCTCTGCCGAGCGGACCAGTGCCCCAGCCTCTACCCGCAGCAGCACTCTGGTGCTGACCGGAAGCGGTGATTATACTTTCAGCGGCACTATCGGCGTGGCTGAAAATACGGCTGGACAGGCTCTGAGCATTGTGAAAACCGGCACAGGCAGCCAGACTTTCAATGGAGCACACGCTGTGCTGGGGGATGTGACCGCCCTGCAGGGGACCTTGAATATCACCACAGCCACGGTGCATGGAGATGTAGTCCTGGCAGCCGGAGCCAACCTGACACTGGGGAATACTTTTGTGCTGGGTGAAGGAAAATCATTCACCGTGCAGGGAAATGCCCCGGCAACCACAGCTGCCACCTTTAACAGCACCCTGGTGCTGGATGGCGGTGTGCTGAACCTGGATATGGGCAGCCTGGCAGCAGGTACTGCTGTGCTGAACCTGACCCAGGGTGCCAGAGTTGCATCCGGAGTTGTGCTGAATCTGAACAATACTGCGGTCTTGAGTGCCGGCAGCACGTACACGCTTATTTCCGGCAGTGGCAACTGGGCTGATCTGGAGGGCCATGTCACTATTAACGGATTGGATTATTTATCTGCCAGTATGGTGGGCTCATCTGACGGACTTCGCTTATCTTTTACGGCCAATGAGGAATATGCCTTCTGGAATGGAACGGCTGAAAACAAGACCTGGAGTGCCAGCCATTTTGGTGGGCAATCCCAGCTTACCGCTCCGAATTTTGTCTTTACCGATGCGGGGGCGGGCAATGAGGTACAGGTAGAAGGAACCTTCGCCGCGGGGAAAGCCATTTTCAACTCTACAGAAGATTACAAGGTTGATGCCGCCGCTGCCGGTGCGCAGGTGACCGTGGAAACCCTGGAGCAGAATGGCAGCGGAACCACAACGCTGAGCTCTGCCGTGAAGGTGACGGGGGATACGCTTATCAATGATGGTACCCTGGTGCTGGCAAGCACTGGTATAGTGGAGGGCAAGGCCACGGGTAACGGTGTTCTGGAAATTGACTGGGGCAAAGGTAATGAAGGCGCTGTAAGCCTGCAGAACCTGCATGGATTGAAGGTGACCAGCGGTACCTTCAATGCGAATGCTTCAGAAATGGCGAATACTGAGTCTCTGAGCCTTGCTGTGGATGGTGAACTGGTTGTTGCGGCTGATTCCAATACCTCAATAAAGGCTGCTTTGCAGGCAGAGGGTGGTTGTTTTACCAAGGCTGGTAACGGCAAGCTTACCTGGGATATCAGCAGTGGCAACAGTGTGCTGGACACGGTCAACCTGGCCGGTGGCAACCTGGCGCTCAACATGGCAAAAGGCACGCTGAGCGTATCGGAACTGACTGGCAACCATACCCTGGAAAAATACGGTGAGGGTACACTCAATCTGAATTCCGGCAATATCGAATCGCTGGTGCTGATTGGTGGCACAACCCATATTTCCGGTGCGGTAAGCCTGAATTTCAGCAACAATTCCATTTTCTCCATTGGTAAGGGTGAGGTGAACCTGAACAACGGGGCAGATATGGTTGTGCGCCGGTTTGTTTCCGGCAACACGAACAATTATAACCCGTCTCTTGTCACGATTAACGAAGGCGCGCAACTGGTCGTAACAGGTAACAATGATACGGATACTACTTCTGCATCTGTGCTGCTGGCGCATTGGAAGAATTCTGCCTCAACCCTGGTATTGAATGGAGGTTCTTTCACGGCGCAGAATGCGCGTATGCTGATGGGCTGGGATTCCGGCGGCTGCTTTGAGGCCCTTGCCGGCACGGCAACCCTGAAGGGTATGCTCTTCTCCTCCGAGCGCGGCAATGCTGACAGCTTCATCCTGGGGGCGGCAGAGACCGGCAGCGCTATTATCAACATCGGCTCCGGCGGCATTACCGGCATGGGCACTAATGATACCGTGCAGCTGGGTATGGGCATGCTCAGGGCCGCGGAGGATTTCTCCATTTCCGGTTCTGCTGCGCTGGGCCTCATCGGTAGCGGTGAAGGCACTATCCTGGCTACCAATGGCCACACCATCACCGTGAATGCGCAGATAGCGGGTGAGGGCAACCTGACGAAGTGGGGCAATGGTACCCTTAATCTGAATGCGGCTGCCAGTATGGGCAATATGTACGTGGAAGGCGGCGGTGCATTGAATATTGCCGCGGCGGTAGACATTGCCGGTGCTCTCGAAATAGGCACGCAGAATGTCGTTCTTGCGGCAGGGGCCGATGTCTCGGTAAACCAGCTTCAAATGGGCACGAACGCGAGATACCAGAACACCAGCCTGAGCATCGAGGCCGGCGCTACACTCCATATAACCGGGACTGAGTTTGCAGATACAGAGAATAAGGATGAACTTAACAGCCTGTTGCTGGCACATTGGAGTGATTCTGCCTCTACGATGGTTCTGAATGGCGGCACCCTGGATGCAGGTGAAACCACCATGCTGATGGGCTGGGATTCCGGCGGTACGTTCAAGGTATCTGCCGGTGAGGCAAACCTGCAGGGCATTGCTTTCTGCACCAGCAGAAGTAATGCAGACAGCCTGATTCTGGGTGCTGCCGGTGCAGGCTCTGCCCGCATCAACATCGGCTCTGCCGGTATCAGCGGAATCGGGAATAATGACACTGTGGACCTGGGCCGGGGCACGATTGGTGCCACTGCTGATTTCAGCATTACCGGCAGCAAGGCGCTGGCGCTTACCGGCACGGGTGAGGGAACAGTCTTCGATACGGATGGGCACAGCGTCACCATCAACTCCGGGTTGACGGGCGGTGGAAACCTGACCAAGACCGGTGCTGGTAAACTCGTGCTGGATGGTGCCACGCTCAATATTGGTGCCGTAGTGGTGAATGGTGGCACACTTGAGCTTTCCAGCCGCAATAGTAAGGCTTTGCAGCAGGATATCACAGTGAATGCCGGTGCTACTCTGGCCTTTGCCGGTACCGGGGCAGATCTTATCAACTACGATGTTTCCGGCAAAACAATCACCGTGGATGGCGGCAAGGTCGATTTCGGCACGACCCGCCAGTCCATGGGCAGCTGGGGACTCACGCTCAGGAACGGGGCATCTCTGACCGGTGCTGGCGCGTACTATACGTCTGCGCACAACAGTTACGCACAGACGGCCTATTCTGCCGCCCTTGATATTTACAAGGATTACATCATCAATGTTGAAAGCGGTGCAAACAGCATAGAATCCAACATCCGCCTGCGTGATAAGAAACTCACCTTCGATGTGCAGGATAAAGCCAGCGTGAATGTGGGCGGGCGTATCCACTATGACGATAATCGGTATACCGGTACAATCGAGAAGCGGGGATCTGGCTCTCTGGTGCTTTCCGGTGCCAGCCAGATAAATAGCATCAGCCTGAAGGATGGCTCCCTGACTCTTGCCGGTGAATCCAAGGTAAAGACACTCCGCCTTGAAGCTGGTGAATTCTCCCTGTCCGGTGCCGGAGCCGTAGAAAAAATTGATACGGCAGCGGGAATGGTATCGCTGGTTTCCACCGGTGACAGTGAAAAGCAAATCACCACTCTGGACGGTTCGATAGGTAAATCCGCAACGGGTACGTTGCGGCTGGAATCGCCTGTCCGCTTGAAGGTGAGCTCCGAGCTCTGGGGCAATGTGAATTCTGCTGTAGAACTGGCGCAAGGTGCGGAGCTGAATCACGCAGACTTCATCTTTACCAACAAGAAGGCAGATACCGCCGTGCTCAAAACCAGTTCAGCAGATGAGAGATACACCATCTCCAGTACCACCTACAGCTTGACGGACGGCTATATCAAACGCACTGGCGGTAGCGCCACACTGAGGAATCTGCTGGTCGACTCCGCTGTGGAAAATGCCGGCAACGGTGTGCTGAAGGTATACAACAGCCAGAACAGCCTTAACAGCGTGCATGCCACCACAGGTGCTATCCGCCTGTTCGACCAGGCAGAACACCATCTGCAGGAGCTGAACGTGGGCGAAGGGCTGGAACTCTCGGCCTACACCGGGGTGAATGAAAAACTGGAAATGGTGGCGGAACTCCACATCGGCGGTTCTGCAGGTTTCGGTGCCGGGGCCACCATCAATGCCGACATGGTGCTGGAAAACCAGACCGTGGTCGACCTGGGCGGTACCATCACCCTGCATGGCGCGCTCAACCTGCAGACCGGGCTGACACTTGGCGGCGATGTACTGGATGCGGTGCAGGGGCTCGGCACAGGTGAATCCTGCCTTTTGTTTACCGGAGTCACCCAGCTGAATGTGCAGCAACTGGAGCAGAGCGTGACGCTCTTTGCCATGCGCAGCCTGGCAGAGCAGACAGAGGACATGGTCTCATACGATCCGCTGATGGATGATATCCAGGTAGCTGCCTGTGATTACTTCAGCAACCTGGCATACAACCGGGGTCTGGTGCTCAGCTACAACAGCACGGACGGCACGGTAAGCATCACTAACACGCAGGCTGTGCCAGAGCCCGCTACGGCCACCCTCAGCCTGCTGGCCCTCACTGCCCTCGCCGCCCGCCGCCGGAGAAAGTAAAACCGCTCGCCGGGGGAAAAGCAGAAGGCAGAATGATAAGCTTGTGCACCGCCGTGTGGCGGTGCTCTGACTGAATATTCTGCATTCTGATTTCCACATGTGTCCCAAAGTTTCGTAGATTGTAATTTATCGGTCTATTCTGGCGCGCGGAGTGCGCGGATTTTTGAGCCCGTCAGGGCGGTATAAAGTAGCGCGGGGTGGAGCCGCGTTAGCGGCGGAACCCCGGGTAAATC
>JAFNWZ010000178.1 GCA_017379255.1 Akkermansia sp.
ACCACCGGTGCGGTGCGTAAGGCTACGCTCAAAAACGCGGGGAGCAACCTGCGCATACAGCTCCATCAGGAAAGATTTCTCCGGTTCGAAACAAAGGTCTGTTACGCTGTAGGTCGCAATGGGACCCTCGAAATATTCGAAAAGGAATTCAATATTTCCCTTGATGGTACGCTTGGTGATAACGACGGTATTTTTGCCACCGTCGAGACCGGTGCCAAGGAAAACGCCGAGATTGCTTCGGTCGGGATGATAATCCCATCGAATCTGTGGATTTACGGAAGAAGCGTCGGTGGTGAGGGAATGTACCAGTTTGATAGCATCGGATATGTCGGAACAGCAATCTTGGCGATTGAACATGTACAGGCCTTCTCTAATCTTCACTGTATCCACCACCCATCTCAGACGCCGACGAGCAAATTGATAACAATATCTGCTGCAAATTTCAAATTACGCTGGGCGGGGCTTAGCCCTCCGTAGTACCGCTCATTGAATTTCACATAAGCGTTGGCAACCTTAGGCAACGGAGATGTGACGAGATGCCCACAGTGGGAGCCGTCTGCAAGAGATGTGAGACCGAAAGATTGCATCAGCACCGCAGTCTCGCGGGGCTTCACGTGCTGAATCAAACTCACCGTGGAGCGAATTAGAGTTTCGACACGTTGGCGTTCAGGACATTTTTCCTTCGCAATGCCTAAGCTTAACATCGTCGGATTATCCATCACCATGGTGACGAGCTCGTCCACATTAATGCTGCGGAAGACGTCGCCGACTTTGATGCAGTACTCATCCACCGCAGGAGACTTGGCCTGGGCCTTCTTCGCCAATTCCTTCAGGGGATTCTGCTCGGGTTCTGCCTTGGGTTGGGGAGCCTGAGCGATTTTCTTCACCAGGCGGTGGAGGCAAGCGAGGTGCATGTCGTTTGTGCCATCACCGCCGAATTCAACGGCTTTGTACCACAATTCTCCGTTCTTGAAGAAAGAAAACTGAATGCCGGTTTTGCCATCTTCGGTAATGGTACAGAGTTTCATGTAGGAGCCTTCTGCCAATCCATCGCAGCAGAATGCATCGGAGCCGGCATCATTACCGGTATTGTTATCCGGCTGCCATTTATACAGCCGCTTCCCCTGGGGGTTTGTTGCGTCTTTTACCAGCTGATGTGTGAAGCACGTGGCTTCCTTTTTGGTGACTTCCTGGCCGCTGGTGTGGCTGATTTCAAAGGTGCGATTTTTCATAGTAATTTCTCCTTCTGTGTGTAATGTTGAGTAGTGATATATATCGCAGCGCAGGGCACTGTTGATAATGGGTGTGCTACCAGTCCCGGAGCAGTCCGGAAGAAAGGAAGACCGGGCTGGGCGTTTCCGGAACTGGCAGCGTTGGGTGGCAGGTTGTCCCTGCCATGATTGAGCGGCGTGCAGGTGCTGATGTGGGTATCGTGCCATCAGCGGCCACGGTATTATAAAGTGCCAGGTTTGATTCATAGAACCTGCGATAGGAGACTCGCAACTTTGACCAGGTTGCCACTGGGTAGTTTGATAAGACGAAGTGAGAGCGGCAGGTATCGTTCTGCCAGACGGTATTGATATGTCGCATGGAGATTTAGACAATTATGGCAAGTTAGTTGCACGCCGGAGATTGAAAAGACAGCTATCGTCTTTTCGATTTGTATAATCGAGGGACTACTTTTATCTTTTCAACTCATTTAATTAATGACACTTTGGCATATACGATAAAATTGATTTGCATATATATGAAAACGGAGGACGATTACTCGCCCTCCGTTGCT
>JAFNWZ010000179.1 GCA_017379255.1 Akkermansia sp.
GCCCCATGGGACACCCGGCCCGGATTTTCACTTACCCCGCAGGCAAATTGAAGTAAAGAACGCTGCGCTCACTTCCATTCTGCATTCTGACTTCTGCATTCCTAATAGGATTGATAATCGTTCCAATCTGTGCTAACATGCGGGCATGACAGCAGCCTCTGTATCTGGTCTTGTGCATTCGGTTGAATCCTGCGGCACGGTTGATGGGCCGGGCATCCGTTTCATTGTGTTTCTGGCGGGCTGCAGCCTGCGCTGCCAGTATTGCCACAACCCGGATACTTCCTTCAAGCGCCGGGGCAAGGAACGCACGGTGGAGGATGTGCTGGAGGAAATCGGCCGCTATGCCAACTTCATTAAAAATGCCAAAGGTGGCGTGACCATCAGCGGCGGCGACCCGCTTTTCCAGCCGGATTTCACGCGCGCCCTGCTCCGCGGCTGCAAGGAAATGGGGCTGCACACCTGCCTGGATACCTCCGGGCACCTGGGCTGCAATGCGGATGATGCCATGCTGGCCGATACCGACCTGGTGCTGCTGGACATCAAAGCCTGGAACCCGGAGCAGTACAGGAAGGTGACGGGGCAGAACCTGCAACCCACCCTCGATTTTGCCGAGAAGCTGGCCGCACGGGGTATCCCCATGTGGCTGCGCTATGTGCTCGTGCCGGGGCTCACCGACCAGCTGGATGACATCACCGCCCTGGCGCGCTATGCCGCCGGGCTGGGCAATGTGCAGCGGGTGGATGTGCTGCCCTTCCACCAGATGGGCAAGTTCAAATGGGGTGAACTCGGGCTCGAATATCCGCTTATGGAGCTGAAGCCGCCTGCCCCGGAGCTCACCGACAAGGTGCGCAGCATTTTCCGCGAGAACGGTTTTGCTTCCTGCACGCATTAAATCATCCCCTATTGGATTATCGGGGACAAAGCCGGTTAGTCCTGCACCACCATAAAGCAGCGAATGCCGGTTTCTGCCTCCCATTCCTGCACCACCTTTCCGGCGGCGGGGGAAAGCATGGGTGCTTCACCACTCACCGATTTCAGGATGAGCGCCTGGCAACGGTAATCGCCACATTCCTCCCAGGGGGAGAGAAAGAAGCGGGTGTCCGGCTGGGTGGCTTCCAGGCGCTTGTTCAGTTCAGCAAAGATACTGGCAGGCAGCGTTCCTGCCGCTTCATTGCAGTCATGTGCGCTGGTATAGAAAGCACCGCTGGCAAACCGCATGTCCTGGTAATTCCCCAACCTGGGGAGCAAGGCCCGGACACCGCACGCCAGCAGCCACAGCCCCAGCAGGCCCAGGTAGATTCGCTTCGCCAGCTTCATTGCGCCCGCTCTCCTTTCCGGTTGATTTCCGCCAGCCATTGCTGAAGCGTTTCCTGAATACCAGGTTTCGTCTTTTCCCGGCTCCAGCACAAGGCGGGGCGCACATGCACCAGCTCCAGACCGCCATCGGCTGTGGGCACGGCATGCACATATTCATATGTATAGAGGAAAACCGCGAGGGACAGGTAAAAACACCCGCTGCGTTCAGCGGTCAGTGCGCTATTAAGGGCGGCCACCTCAGCTACGGTCACGGGGCGTCCGGTCAAGCCGGCCACAGGAGTACGCTCAACGGTATACACCGGATGAGAAACAAAAACGATGAGCTCGCCCAGCACCCAGGCGAGCGGTGTCAGCATCAGCCAGCCCAACAGTTTTCCTGCCCGTCTCATGGGTGCCATCATAGCATACGGCTTTCCTGAATGCCATGTTTTTATCCCCCTGAAACACAATTGTAACAAGGGACATGGAATCACTGCCGCCGCGCCAGTTCACTGGCATATTCCCTGTCCAGCGCGGTCACATGCTGCGGAAATTCAGTCACGATGATATTGCCCGCCTCAAGGCGGGCAGTGAAATTTGCCTTCGGCAATCGAAATTACTCCTGCGGAGTATCGAAATCCGCCTGCGGCAGTCGAAATTGAACCCAGCGTTGCTGGGTTCAGTAAGATAAATTACAGTTTACCTCAATCATTGGGACACAGGCGCACGACATCGGACTTGCCAGATAAGCAGCATGGTGTATACTTATCAGGAGCCATGCCGCTGGAAGCATCCACCTATTTCTATTGCGACAACCTGCCGGAGGATTCTCCCTTGCGGGGGGAGGGGAGGCTGCAGACACGCGAACGCGGCGGGCTTATTTCCCCCTCACTTAAAACCAGTATCGCACACGGTGCACCACTTACTTTTCACGAATGGGCCGAGTTTCTGCGCCGGAATCGCGAGCATCTGCGCGACTGCGACACGCCGGCACTGGAAATGGGCATTTTCAGTACGTGCCAGGTGGCCGAATTCAGTCTGATCATGCCGCAGGAGATGCTGCGACTGTTGGCAGACGCCGGCGTGTGGCTGAATCTCCTGCTCATGAGCACCGGCAATGAGCAGGAACGCTACAAGGGGCAATCATACTTTCTGCTGGCAGCCGATACCCCGGCAGAAAACCCACCGGAAGGGCTGCCCCCATCCATCATCCGCCACCTGCGGCGCGCCGGCTTATCGCCCCACCGCTTCACCAGCGGGACTCTCCTGCGCTCCTTTTATGATGAACTGATGCAACCCGGCCAGGCCGGAGGAGCAGGCACGCTGGCCATCTGCAAATACCTGAGCAGCTACAGCTGGGCCGGAATCGATATTTCCCCGGTACTCATGCGCGATTGCTCTGCCCGCGGCATGCAACTTCTCCTGCACTTCAACCAGCCCCAGCGGCGCGGCCAGCGCATCGCAACCACTCTGACGGACCAATGAAGCTCTCCCCGCACCATCTGACTCGCCTGTTCCGCTACCTCGGCGGCGTAGCTGCGACGTATGCCAATAACCTGTTCTTACAGGTAATCATCATCTGGTTCCTACCCCTCGAACAACACCTGCCAGTGCACCCCGCCAGATGGCTCTGCCGGCATCTGATGCCGGAAGTCATCATCGATGGCGAAACCGGGCTGAATGTGCTCATGCTGGATATGCTGATATGCCTCACCCTGGTGCTGCTGCCGCTGTGGTATTTCCTGTGCCCCAGGCGCGTTTTCTGCGGATTCCTGGCGCTGTGGGGGCTGAGCCTCGCGGCACTCCTGTTCACCGTCCATATCTGAACCGCCATGAATCTCCGCATCATTCCGCAGCTGACCACGCAGCACTTCTACGACATGGAAGCGCTGGAGCTGCAGTTCTACGATGCCGAATTCATCACCCCGCCGGAGGAATCGCAACGCTGGTATCTGCACCACCCGCACAGCACCGTGGCGGCTGAATGCAACGGGCAAGTGGTCGGCTTTGTCAACCTCTTCCCCGTGCTGCCGGAAATCTACGCCGCTCTGCGCGCGGGAACATTCAATGACCATTTTCTGGAGATGGAACACATAGCCCCGCTTACGGCGCAGCCACTGCACATGTTCCTGAGCTGCATTCTGGTAGACAGGCAGTTCCGCCGGCAGGGGCTCACGCGCCAGCTGCTGCAGGCAGCGGTGCAGCCCTATGCCGCCCTGCCCTGCGCGGGAGTGATTACCGATAATGTGACGGCAGACGGCTGCGCCTTCTCCGCACGCTACGGCTTCACCCGCCTGCGCCGTTCCGACCACGATTCGTGGATTTACGAGCAAGCCTGGCCCGATTTTGTCAAACGGGTAACAGGCAGCGCCCCCGGGGTTCAGTAGTCACCTGTGTCTCCAGCCCGGCGGCGGCGGGCAAGCAGCGCGGTAAGGGCCAGCAGGCTCAGCGTTGTGGTGGCAGGTTCCGGCACCAGTCCCGGAATCAGTTGCAGATAGACCACCCCGGCCTCAGAGTCATACACCAGCAACGTTTGCGCGTTAACATAGTCATTGCCGGTAACATAGCGGTCTGCCCGGGTATAGTAGACACCGGAACCAGCCGTAGCGGTAACGGCTTCATCATTCCCGTACCCGAATGTCATGCTGCCGACATCGCTGAAGAGCACCACCTGAGCCCCCACCGGAATATCCAGCGTCGTTTTAAGCGTTATCTGGTTATTCCGCATGGTGTCCAAAGTCAGGGACCCGCCCAGCAGGCTGATATGCGACTGATTAGCTTCATAGGTAGAACCACCGGCCAATGTCAGCCCGCCAGCAGCCTTTACCGCACCGACAGCCTGCTGGTTGATGGCAATGTCAGGGTTGAACTGCTCCCTGTAAACCAGGCTACCAACATCCTCACCCACCGGGTGATACTCGCCAACAACCTGGGCAGCGCTGGAAAGCACCACATCATCCGGAGTAAGAGAGACAGCCTCCTTCAAATCGTTGAGGTTATAGGCATAATCCGTCTTGCTCTGACTCACGGAAAGGATAGCACCAGCGGCCACGCTCACCGAGTCATCCGAAATAAGGACAGCCCCTGTACCGTAGGAAGGAGTGTTGCCTTCAGCATCAGCCAGCTCAGGCACCACGCCCGTAGAGCGCAGGTTCAGCGATTCCCCGGCCGCAATGGTTACCTTACCGCCAATATTGACGGAAGCATGCTGGCCGGACACATCAATGCTGCCATCGATGAACGAACCGGTAGCAACGTGAATGGAAGCATTATCGCCCTCTACGCGGAAATCACCGGTATAATCCACCATGGAATCAAATGAAGCAACAGTCCCCTTGCCAGTGGCATCGGAAACCACCACGGTACCGGTGCCGCTGAGCACCTTGGATTGGGAGCTTATCCCTGCCTCACCGTTTCCGCTCAGCAGGAACGTACCATTGTCTTTCAGGGTGGTGGAAGCCGCCTTGTAGCCATTACCCTCCATGTGCAGCACGCGCTCCGTCATTTCCGTGCCTTCAATGGTAACATCGCCCTGGATATCATCAGCCGCAGCGGCAAGAGTAGTCACCAGCCGGGCATCCTCGCACCCCGGCTCAACGGTCACACGCAGATCCGCTGTAGCCTCAAGCACCACCTCGCTCTTGCCAGAAGCCGTAGCCCCCAGACCAAAGGCACTCTGCACCTCAACCACACCACGCGTAATGTGGGTGCCGCCCGTGTAGGAAGAATCACCGCGCAGAACCAGGGTGCCGTCACCGGAATGCAGCACGCCGCCCGAAACAGTCTCACCGGCATCCTTGATATCGCCATTGAGCACCACGGTGGCAGACTGACCCACGGCAGAAATAAGCGCCGCCGTCCGGCCATCCGTCAGGGCGTGGGGCCCATCTTCCGTTACCGTATATGCCGACCATTGTTCATCGCCGGAACCGCTAAGTTTAATGTCATTGTCAAGTACGGTCTCCGCATCACCATAACCGAGGGTATATGACAACATAAGGGAAGCGCCATCGTTCACGACAACATCTTCAGCGCCCACCGTACCCCAGCCACGCAGGCGGAGCGTGCCCTCCGCAACCTCCGTGCCGCCCGTGTAGGTGTTAACCTGGTCAAGCACCAGCGTGCCCACGCCTACCTTGCGCAGCCCGGCAGTCACATCATCGGCATGATGAA
>JAFNWZ010000180.1 GCA_017379255.1 Akkermansia sp.
GAACCCACCTTCACCCACTTCTACAACACGCAGCTGGCCAACCGCGGCATTCCGCAGCCCACCCGCCTGCTCGACCTCTTTCGCGACCCCGGCCTGCGCACCATGGTGAAAGAAGGTCGCTTTGTCTCACTACTGGAAAACGAGCGGCTCAACACAGTGCTCCGCTTCCGTAACACAGAAGAAAAAATGCGCTTGATTCTCTGATTGGCTTGACCAAAAAAGCAGGAAATGTTCGCTCCTGATTGACCCAGCCGGAGCCGGGCGGGCTCAATGTTCTCTGAACGTAACGGTTTTTCGCTGCGGCAACAGAAGCTCCTGCTGACTGCCGGGCAGCAGCAGTCGGCGGGGCGCTCGCTGCACCACCTTGAATGTACCAAAGTGCGCCAGCCTGACCTCGCCATCCTCCGCGAGGCCATCGCAAATACTGCGCAGCACGGCATCCACCGCCAGCTGCGCCGCCATGGGGGTGGCGGTGCCGCCCAGCTGCTGGCGCACCAGTTCCTGCAGAGCCTGGCGGTTGGTCATCATTCGCGGTTACTGCTGGCGCGGCTCATGATGATGAGGGCGTAATACAGCAACATGGCCAGCGAAGAAAGAGCAGCGGCCACATAGGTCATGGCAGCCCAGCGCAAAGCTGTGCCGGCATGGCCGTGCATGGCGCGTGTAGCCAGCCCACTCTGCTCCAGCCAGGCCAGCGCACGGCGGGAGGCATCAAACTCCACAGGCAGGGTCACCAGGGCAAACAGCGTGGTTAGGGCATACAGGCCCAGACCAATCCACGCAACGGCCGTACCACTGCCTGCAGCCAGCAGAGCCAGACCTACCATGAGCACAATCTGCCCCAGGCGGGAGCCCAGATTCACCATGGGCACCATGGAAGAACGCATCCCCAGCCAGGGGTAAGCCCGCGCATGCTGAATGGCGTGCCCGCATTCATGCGCTGCCACGGCCATGGCAGCCACACTGGCTTCGTTGTACACACTTTCACTCAGATTCACCGTGCGGTCCATAGGGTTGTAGTGGTCAGTCAACCGCCCGGCAGTACTGATGACCTGCACATCGTCCAGGCCATTCTGGCGCAGCATGCGGCGCGCCACCTCTGCCCCGGTGAGCGGAGCTGCCTCCTGAGCATAGCGGTTGAACGCATTTTTCAGCCCCATCTGCACCGCACCGCCAACCAGCATAGTGAGCAGCAGAATCACGCCGCCAACCAGCGTCACGCTGCTGTACATGCCGGGCATACCGGCGTAATAATCATTGCCGTAGTAATAGGAAGCCTGAGCCAGGATAAAAGGAAAAATCATCATATCGTTTCTTGGGAGATTGGATGCAGCCCCGGAGTGTAGTGTTCAAAAATTGCCAGTTTCGATATTGCGCCGCAAGTGTTCCACGCCAATGCGGCGGATCGGGCTGCCGGCAAAAAGCTGCGAAAACTCCGCTTCGCCGAGCGAGCCTAAGACCGCAGGGGATGCCACCTGCAACGCAGCCGGCATGAGCAGGTGCGGGTCGATGCGCAGCCCATGCCCCGCCCGGGGACGGTTCCATGGGCAGGATTCCTGGCATGCATCGCAGCCATACAGGCGATTCCCCTGAAGCTCCGCCACCTCCGGCGGCATGGCGGATTTTGCCTCAATCGTCCAGTAGGAAAGGCAGCGGCGTGCATCGCAACACCCGTTCTGAAGCGCCCCGGTAGGGCATGCCTGCTCGCAGCGGTGGCAGTTGCCGCAGCGGCTGGGTATGGGGGAATCCACAGGTATCTCCAGAGTTGTCAGAATACTTGCCAGAAAACAATATGACCCGCGCCCCGGGCGAATCAGCAAGCCATTGCGCCCAATCCACCCCAACCCTGCCAGAGCCGCAAAGAACCGCTCGCTCACCGGCCCGCTATCCGAAAAACACCGCTGCACTCCACCATAGAACTGCAGCGTCTCATCCAGATCCGCCAATTTGGCAGTCAGCAGTTTGTGGTAATCCTCCCCCTGAGCGTAACGGGCAATGCTGCCGCTTGCCCTGCGGGCACTCTGCCTGGGGTACTCATAGGTGAGCATAATGACGCGGTTCAC
>JAFNWZ010000181.1 GCA_017379255.1 Akkermansia sp.
CGTGGCAGCTGAGGGAATGGTGACCGAATGCTGAAAAGGTGTTCGCTCGGTTAAACCAAGCAGGTAAAGAGCGCTTTCATGAGAAAAGATAAGAGTGGGAAACTTTCGCTGCATATAAACCATATCATCAGCCAATGTCCCGGGGCGCATATACACACCGCTACTGTACCGCTCCAGTAATCCGGCGCGAGAGTACACATGCAACATGCCCCGGCTGTATCCCAGCTGCTGTATATCAGCCGCAGTCAACAAGCCTCCCTGGGCTGCCATGTATTCTTTGATGCAGGTATCTGAATCAGTCATGCGCTTGCCTCCTCTCCGTGTTTGTTGATACCACGGAGAAAAGTATCACGCAAATAAAATTAGACAAAACGCAAGAAAAGGAATTGTTTTTCTTGCGTTTTGTTTTTTGCGCAAACCTCATATCAACGGAGCATTTATGATCTCTGTTGTAATATGCGTGCTCATCTGTTACCGAACTTGTTCGTATAAATGGCTAAAATACGGTTACTGAGAGCTTGGTGAGTATCACTCCAACCTGCGGGAGGTATTTGTTGCAATCGCTGCTGTATGCGGGCATAGGTTCCGGCTTGAGAGGGGCAGTCGGTCTCAGTCATGTTATTTAGAGTATCGCACAGCTTAATAAGCAAAGCCTGGGCGCTTAGTGCGGACAATTTACGAACCATGTATTCCTCTTTGCCCAATTCTTTTAACTGGACTTCATCGTTGGTTAACTCCTGTACTAAGGTGGCTATGTTTGCTCCGAACACCAAGGTTAATTCATCTGCTGTGATACCACAATCTTCCATAGTATCATGCAGATAAGCAGCCGCGATCATATCCGCATCTTCTGTGAGTTCTCCGACGAGACCTGCAACTCGGTGCACATGGTTATAATATGGCTCACCACCGCGTCTTGTTTGCCCTGCGTGGGCTTTTGCTGCAAAGTCAGAAGCCTTATTGATGATTCGAGATTGTTGCATGCTGGCATTGTACCATAAACATTAGCTCTTGCAAAACGGATTTTTTTTCGTATTGCAGAGTCCCTCAGCTAATTCGGCTTTCTTAATCATACTCTAAGAGAGGTTTAACCGGCCCGCACCTTGTCAGGTACGGGGCTTTTGATTCAAGGGTTCTTCAAGGGGGCGAACTCAAATAGACTCCGACATCGATTTTTGCTCCGTTCGGGCTACAACTCAGACAAATGGCATTTTAATGCTTGGTTCATGTCCGTTGTCTGGGATTTCCTGAAAGATACCTAGCTCATGTTATGCAGACAACAAAAACACTCAATCACACCGAATGTGGCTATTTCCAAAATGGAAATAACCACTCCAACGTGTCGGCTTTTCCGACACGTTCATTGCTTCTCTTATCTCGATTCTGTTGCCTTAATGTGTTCGCATACTTGGATTGTTCTCTGGCGAACATGTTGAACCAAATGAGCAAACGGAGTCGAGGAAATATTGTATTGTGAAGCACTTAGATCCATCGAGTCCAGCGCTTTCAGGATGCTTTGAGTGGTACTCATGACCATCTTAAGAACAGCCTTATGTGGTAGGTTGACCGAATCTGCAAACAGACACCATCTTCTGTGCGAGAGGTAGAAGGATTGACTTTTCCCTCCCAGTCGCATGGCCATTCTACGGAGCAACCTGTTACCATAGTATGTTGTCGTCAGCAAATCGTAGAATGGAGCAAGCCTTATCCCGTTGCCTTCACGCAGCATGGAAAGATTCTTGGCGTGAGCATCATTATTGCCGATACACAGATTGAATATTGCCCATTTTACCAGTAGAGTCAAATCCACGGCTGGTTGCATGGAATGCCTCCTGATGAGTTTGGCACAATCAGCAAAGGACGGCCCACCATCGCGTTCGTATTTAATTTCTGAAAGCAAAGCTGACATCTGGCAGAAATCTTCCTGCGGAAGACGCTTCGGATGAAAGTCAGCCCCTTGTCGGTCGTATCGTTCAATATGCAGCACATTGTATCCATCCAACTGAAGAATGGAACTTTTAACAACAGGTAGCCCTATTTCTCTGCCCAGCTCCAGACAGAAATGCTCGTTCTCAACAGTATGGGCAAAACCCGGTATAGGCAATTTCAAAATGCAATTACTGGAGGCTCCCTGTATGGGGAGGTAATAGATTCCATTTTTGTGAAACAGCGGCAACTTGTTTTGAGCACCTGCCAGAGAGAGACTTGTTCTCCTTTCGCTCGACCCCATCGGGTATACTGGCAACTCATTGAGTAGTTGGTTCAGCCTTTTCCCCGTCAGCTCTTCATACGAGCCGACGTTTCCCGGACCACCTATACTGAAAGCTCCGGCACAATCTCTTCCTATGTGTCGCAACAATCCAAACACATTGGCTTCATCTGTACCAATCTGGCGAGCTAAAGTGCGGCGTATAAGCCCCTCCGGTAAGATGTTTTCAAAAAATGTTCTTACCTCCGGCCCTCTGTGTGTCTGTTGAATGCGAGGTAAGGTTACGGAGATATCGAAGCCGGAGCGCTGCCAGCTCTCGCTGTACTCCAATTCAGGGAACCCGTGAGAATCATAACTCACGTTAGCAACAAGCTTGGCTTCATAGTATATGGGAAGTGCATTCATCATTCATTTTCCTCTCTTCCTTTTATATCAACAGTTAATCCCAGCAGCGCAAGCAACTGGAGAATAACGCCAACACTAACTCCTCGTTTTCCTCGCTCTAGCTCACCCAGTAAGCGAGGACTGCATGGCACCATCATCGAGAGCTCCGCGATGGTAAGCCCTTGCTTCTTGCGGCGCTCCCGAATGATTACGCCTAATTCTGATTCTGTTACAATATTCATGTTCCCTTTTGGGATTATTATAGGCAATTCGGGCAAAAATGCAAGAATATATTCCCAATTAGGAAGATTTTGTTCAAAAAAGTTCATCGGATGCACAAATATTCCTAAAAGGGAATAAGAGCAGACGCAAAGAAAAACAAACGCAAGAAATGCCGAAATATTCAAAAAACTGGGGCGCACGATACGACAATGGTTTGAACCCATCATCCGCATGTGGCGCTTTACAAAGAGCAATGGAATCACAGAAGGCTTCCACCGAAAAATGAAATTAATTCAACGTCGGGCCTATGGCTATCGCAACTTTCAAAACTATCGGTTAAGAGTGTTAATTGAATGTGGGCACATCGTGATATGAAAACTCAAATTCCACAATATTTGGGCTTGACCCCACGATTTCTCAATCAGCGTTTGCTTCGTTTTCGTAACTGAACGATATTGTATGAATTAAGATAAAAAGAAAAGGCGGCGTTTTCTATTTGAAAACGCCGCCTAGAGGGGTGGACGATGGGATTCCCCCTCCGGGGCCGCGGCAGAGCCTTTGCTTTCGCAAAGGTGCCCGCAGGGAGGTGTCCCTGCGGCTCAGCCGGATGAACTGCCACTGGCAGTTCATCCCCACAACAACCGCGAGCGGTTGCCGTGGCTTCGAATCCCGCCACGCTAATGCACAACAAAAAGCCCCATACCTTAGCAGGTACGGGGCTTTTTGTTGTTCAAGGGTGGACGATGGGATTCGAACCCACGACAACCGGAACCACAATCCGGGGCTCTACCGCTGAACTACGTCCACCATTGGTGTTCGCACTAGCGTGCGGGAGCAATATACACGGTGTCGGGACAGAATGCAAGCCAAATTTTGTATTTGGCTTGAAATTTGTGCATCATCAGTTGGTGCGCAGGGCATCTACGCAGATGGCTGACCAGGTTTCGAGGCGTTCGTAGAGCGGGCCGGCGAGTTCGTCGAGGCTGCGGAAGGCGAGGTCGGCCAGGGCTTTTTCGTTGGGGGTTACCTGGTCGTCCTGCAGCTCGAAGCGGTGGACGAAGCCGAGGTGGACGGAGCCGACTTCGTTGGTGTCATCGTTGATGATGGCAAAGAGTTCCTGGGTGGCGGAACCGGTGAAGGTGATTTCTTCGCGGATTTCGCGTTCCATGCCTGCCAGGTAGGTGGAGATGGAGTCGGTGAGGCCGTCGATGGGGTTGATGTGGCCGCCGATGCCGAGGGACATTTTGTTGTGCAGGCGGGATTCACCGCCTTTGGAGGTACGGGCATAGGCGAGGATGCGTCCCTGGTGGCAGAAGATGGCGTAGGTGATGAGTTGCTTGAACTGGGGGCTCTGCTCGGCCAGTTCACGGTCCATGTAGCGGGCTACGCCGGGCTGCAGGAAGGCGCTCAGGTAGTCCTGCGGGTTGAGCCTGACTCCGTTGAATGCACCCACGGCTTCAAAGGCTTCGCGGGGGACGACGAGTACTTGTTCTCCATTGTAGCGTGACATGGGGGTATACTAACACATCATGCCGGGCATGGGAAGAGAATAGTGCGGCTTACTTCCTGCTGCTCTTTTTCTTCTTTTTTTTGCTGCTGCTTTTTTTGCTTTCCGGGGCTTTTTTCTTCACGGTGCTGGTGCCGGGGCCCTGGCAGGCGTCGGGCTGGGCGTCCACTTTCTTGTCCTTGCTGGTGGTGTAGATGAGGTAGCGCTTGCCATCCCACGAGACGGCCATGACATCGGCCGCGCCTGCGGGCAGGAAGACATCGGTGGAGCTGTTGTCTTTCTGGTTGAGGCCGCGCAGGCAGATGCGGATGAGTCTGCCTTCGGCGTTGTATACTTCAAAGGCAACGGCGTTGGCCCATTTGTCTGCGGGGACGGTGAAGCGCGGCAGTGCTTCCTTACTGGGGGTGGGGGTGAAGTCCGGGCTGGGGGTGATGGCGAGCTTGTCGCGGTAGATGCCGACGTTGTTTGCGGTGATGTAGAAGAGGACGGGGGTGTCCGGCTCCGGGTACTGGCTGGCGTGTTCAAGGGAGGCGGCGCACATGTCTTCGGTGATGGTGACCCAGCGAGAGCCGTAGTCGTTCACGTAGCGGTTCATGACGGCGAGCATGCCGGTTTCCAGGAAGAAGGAGGAGAAGTTCAGCTGGGCGGCATCGCAGCAGCGGTCGAGGTATTTCATGCGGATTTCGCCTGTTTTCCACTGGCTTTCGTCTGTGTCGCGCACGTTCTTGAAGATGCGGGGGTAGAAGAGTTCGTTGCCGCGCGCCACGGTGTTGTACAGGTAGAGCTGCCACATGGGGCAGAGGATGACGAAGCAGTCGCCGCAGCGCTCGCCGGGTTGGCGGTTGCCGTCATCGGGGCCGCGCTGGAACTGCCAGAGCTCGCGGTTGACGAGGGCGCTGTTCACGTAGGCGTCGAAGCGTCCGCCGCGCACCCAGGGGCCGTCGAGCGTGGGGCAGTTTTCGTGTTCCAGTCGCACTTCCTCCGGGTTGAAGGTGTAGTTGACAACCTGGGAGAAGATGTTGACGGTGGTTTCGGTGGTGCCGGCCCACATCATGCCCGGGCGGGTCTGGTTGACGTGCCCGAACTCGTGGGAGGTGCCCCAGGCGCCGGTGCGGCGCGCTTCATCGACGTTGACGATGCCGTCGGTGGCGGTGATGACGTAGGAGCCGCCCAGGCCGTCGGCATGCATGTAGGTCCCGGTGTTCCAGTTGGAGCGGCCCATGATGTGGTTGCCGGGGTGGATGCCTTCCCATTCCCAGCCCAGCAGCTGTTGTTCCAGGGTCATCTGCTCATCGTAGAGCTTGACCAGTTCCGGGCCTTTTTCGGGGCAGCTTTTCCGCAGGGCGGCGGTGTCGAGCACCCATTGGGTGCGGGTGCCCATGATGTCGAGCCAGTCGCTCTTGGCGTTGGCCAGCAGTTTTTTCCAGACAGCTGCATCATCGTGGTGGGTGAACAGACCGTTGATGCGGCCGCCGGTGATTTTGAGGCGGATGGGCGGGGCGGTATCCGGGTCGGAGTCGCGGTAGTTCACATAGCCATGGCCGAAGTGGGCGGCGGTGATGGTGTTCTGCCCGCTGGTGAGGGGGTGGCGGGTTTCGGCGCCGGGGTCGCGGAAGTCGCGGATGATGAATTCGACCTTGGTGCGCGGGCTGCCTTCCATCATGATGCTGATGGTGTCTCCTGTTTCAAAGGCGATGCCGGTGGGGTTTTCGAAGCTGGAGTAGCTGGCAATCTTGAGCTGCCGGGAAAGTTCGTTGATGGGCTTGTAGGCGCGGAACTCGCGGTTGCGGTAGGTGGCGTTGATTTTCCGCATGTTGGCATTCAGGCCGGAGTAATCCGTGTAGACCGGCACGGGGTGGAGCGCCAGTTGAGAGGTGGGGGCACTGGTAGCCTTATCCTTGCCGGCTGTGGCCTTTTTGACCTTCCGGGCGGTTTGGGCAGATTTGCCGGGGCTGTCTGCCTGCACCGGGGGGATGAGCGCCAGACCGAAGGCGCAGAGGAGGAACGTGGCGAAAAGCTTGTGTTTCATGGGTGGGGAAGGGGGGCTTATCAGAGGAGGTGGCGCACGGATTCTGCTGCCAGGTCGCGGGCGGTTTTGTTGTCCTTGTTCCTGGCGTTCTTGTCTGCTCCGGCTTTGAGCAGCTGGGTGACGATTTCTGCTTTGCCTGCCTTGGCAGCGTGGATGAGCGGCAGTTCGCCCCGGCTGTTATCATTCAGGTTGATGCCGGCATCAATGAAGAGCTGCACCACATGCCCGAAGTTGCGGTCGATGGCCAGGTTGATGGGGGTGCCGTTGAAGCCTCCGGGCGGGCTGTAATTGACATCCTTATAGACGGGGAGCAGGGCTTTGATGCTTTCGGTGCGGGCGCTCCAGACAGCGTCATGCAGGGGTACGGCCTGGTTCCCGGCCCGGGCAAAGGGGTCTGCCCCGGCCTTGAGCAGCAGCGTGATGATGCCGGCGTGGTCGGCATCGACCGCTTTGTGCAGGATGGCGCGGGAATCCTCTGCCACATAATTGACATTCGCCCCGGCTTTGATGAGGGCTTTGACCCCCGCCTCATCCTTGTTCATGCACAGCCGGGTGAGCAGGGGCACTTTGTTGTCCTTGTCCAGCATGTCGGGGTTGAAGGATTTTTTCTTTGCGGCGGCCTTCAGAGCCTCCACATCACCCGCCGAGATTTTTTCATACAGGGCGATTTCCTCCTCGCGGGCGGCCATGGCGTTTTTGAGCATCTTGCTGATTTTTCTGCTGCTGGCAACCTGGCTGGCTAGCTTGCCCTCTGCATCGGGAATCATGGCATCTGCCCCGGCCTTGAGCAGCAGTTTCACGCATTCGGCGGAACCGGCCCGGGCTGCCAGGTGCAGGGCGGTGTTGCCCCATTCGTCAATCTGGTTGACATTGCAGCCCTCCTTGATGCGGGCTTCGATGATTCCGGCTTTTCCCGCCCCGGCGGCTTCCAGTATGGAATAGATGGCATTGCTGCGGTAGATGAGGTCGGGCAGCTTGCCTGTTGCGCCGGTGGTTGCCGTGGAATCAGTCGCGGCGATAATGGGCTGGCCCAGCAGCATGGCTGCCAGTATAATGCAGGATTGTTTCATAGTGAGAGAGAGGTATTGTATGCATCATATAACAGCGCGGCTGCCTTGAAAAGAAAAAAACGGCAGCGGCGGCTTCAAAGGAGAAGAAAAAATGAAAAAAAGAGCCCCGCACCGAGTGGGTGCGGGGCTCGTGAAACGGGGAGGGGGCTTATTTCAGCTTCAGCCCCTTCTTGTTGCTGCTTTTGACGCTCTGGCGCAGGCTGGCTTTCACGGAGGCGCTGTTGCCGCGGAGCTGGGCGGCGCGTTTTTCCAGCTTGCGGCGGTCGGAGCCCTTGCCCAGGGCACCCAGAATGGTGATGAGGACTACCAGACCTACGCCGATGAGAATCCAGTGCATGGTGGTGAGGTTATCCAGCCCGAGCTTGGCCAGCAGTTTTTCGAAGTCGCTCTTGCGGTCGCCCTTCTGCTTCACGGTCTTGATGGGTTTGACCTTGACCGGGCCTTGTACAACCTTGCCGGTTTCCTCGGGTTCTTCGATGATTTCCTCTGGTTCATCGGGGGTATCTTCGATTTCTTCCTCGGGTTCATCCTCTATCACCACAGGCTTGGGTGCTTTTTGGGGTGTGGCAGGTTTATCGGTTTTGTTGGCGGTGTAGAGCCGCTTTTCCTCGTCCTCCAGAATCTTCTTCACGGCGCTGCCGCTCAGGGTGTTGCCCATGGCGGAGGAGCCGCTGACGGTGCTGCCTTCGGAGAGGTGGCGGCGGTTTTCCTTGGGCACTTTGGTGTAGAAGGTGAGGCGGGAGCACTTGTTGGCGCCGTTGAGTTCTTCGAACAAGTAGCCTTCCTTGAACTTCATGGCGCGCGCGCGGCCCATGTGGTACTTAGCGGCTTTGTCTGCAGAGAATTTGCGCCAGGAGGCTTCCTCGAATTTGCCGATGTCGGCAGCATCCTGGTCTGCTTCTTCCAGGGTTACCGGTTTGCGGTAGTCTACTACGATGCAGAGGAGTTTGCCGGTCTTGGCATCAAAATCGATGGAGAGTTTGCGGTTTTCGTCCAGATTCCAGATGCGACGCACGCTCAAATCGCTGAGCACGCGGTACGCGTAGTCCTTGGTCAGATTCTCATCTGCCATGTTGCGATCCATTGTTGGGGAGAGGTCGCTTAACTGCACCGCCATGGCTGCAGGGGCGAGAAGCAGAAGCCCGGTAAGCGCGCGTTTGAAAAGTTTGTTCATACTGGGTGTATACTATCATGTTAAAGGTGGGCTTACAAGTCTATACTTTATCAGTTACCAACAAAAATCACCGCGTGCGAGCGCACACGTACGCTGGCGATTTTGTTTTTCTTTCATCTTTTTTTATTTTTTATTCGAAAATGGGAAAATTTCTCATTTTTGGGGTTGACAAGTGGAGGAAAAGGAGTAGAATTGCGCAGCCGGGTTCGCGCCCGTCAGGAAATAGAAAGGAAAGAAGGAAAAAGAAATGAAAACTATCGCTATCGTACTCGGACTTACCGCTCTCACCGCTGCTGGGAACACCCTGCCTCCTACCCCGGAGAATACCCTGCCTCCTACTCCCGAGTTTATTCTGTGAGTTGGTGATTTGTGTTTGCCACGGTGCATCTGCACCGTGTTGAGGGAAGGGCGTTTCAGTTCTCTCGTTATTCAGATGTCTTCCGCTTTGAAATCAGCGGGAGATTTTTTGTGTCCGGCGGGGAGAGGTTTTGGCTGGTCAGCGGGCGTGGGATATGCTAAAGTGTGTCCATGAAAAATGTTCTGATAGTGTTGATTGCTGCGGCTGTGCTTCCTGTGGTGGGGCAGAATGAAAAAGTGCAACCGGCCCATTGGGGCGCTGCCGGCAGGATGCCCGCGCGCAAGGATGCCCGGCCGGATGCCCACCAGCGCATGCTGGAGAAGTACGATACCAATAAGGACGGCAAGCTGGATGAGGCTGAGCGCAAGGCGATGCAGAAGTGAATCGTCGTAAGTCGTTCACGAAAAAAACATTGCATAATCTGTGTCCGTTTGTTACCATAGGTTGCATGAAAACGCTACAGGTATTAACGATGCTGTTCATCACCCTTTCATGGTGTGGTGCTATGGATGTCCCCACCCCTCCGGCTTGCGTGGAAGATACAGTGGCGGCTTACGGTAAACATTATGATAAGGTGTTCCAGAAGCGTAAAGCTGCCTTTCTGGAAAGCTTGGATAAACATAAACAAGCCTTGCAGGAAAAGGGAGATTATGCGGCTGCTAAAGAGCTTGCTGAATATGCGGCGGCTGTTGAATCCGGAGAAAAGCTGCAGGCTTCTGCTGTCTGTAGCGTTGAGCTGCCGGACTTTGTTAAACGATATCAGTGGGTGGACTCGCAGGGCGGTCAATACAAGTTCCACTCTGGCTGTCTGGAGGACTCCCGGGGACAATTGCGGCGCGTTACGGATGCTGGGCGCGATTTTGTAATCGTTGAGGACAAGGAATGCTGGTTTTATGAAAAAGACAAACAGCTGGGGCGTTTCCCCTTAGCTGACGGTGGGAAATGCACGCATTTACAAGCCGGCGCTGCCATTGGAGCCAAAGCTGCAGACCGTATTTCCGAATTGGAGGAAAAATTCTGGAGCAGTATGGATAAGGCTATGGCTAAATCCCGCAGTAAGCTCAAAGCATCTCTGGCAAGCCAGATGAAGAAGCTGGGCAGCGGGGGCAAGCTGAATGAGGCTGCTGCCGTGCAGGAGTACCTGGAACACTTTGATTCAGACAATGGCTTGAAGACCTGGTGCAAGGCCCCCGTGGGCACCTTTGTAGCGCCAGCCAGCGGCTGGGTGGTAGAGTTCGCGCGCAATACTTCTGTCCATTATGGGCCGGGACGCTCAGGCTTGCATCACCAGGAACTGGAGCGCGTGTCTCCCCACCGGGAAGTTTATTTCTACAAGGGGAGCACGATGCTGTATATTAAAGGCAAGTTACATAAAATCGCCAATGATACCCACCGCGTTCTGGAACGACAGAAGCGGAAATAAAATCAGCCAGCGGGGTAGCCTCATTTATTAGAACCTGTTGTTTCTGCACCTTGCGGGCAATGTTGGCGGCTTGATTGTTTCAACTTCTTTATGATAATTCAGATAAATCAATTTTGTAGAAGGCCGGAGCATCATTCTTTCGCTCCAGAAACATGATCATGTAAATCGGGGCGTATATCAGCTTGTTCTTCCGTTGCAGATTATCATTATTGAAGATGATGGCGTCCGGCAGGTTATATTCGCCGCAGTTCATGATGTTGGCAAGAGCCCGGTGAACGGTATAATCCTTACCGGATTTTACCTCGATGGGAAGAACTTTGCCATTCTGCTCAATAACAAAATCCAGTTCGCCTCGTTTTTTGCTATTGAAGTAGTAGGGGGTGAATCCATGTGCCACTAGCTCCTGTGCTACGGCATTTTCGTAAATGGATCCGAAATTGATATCTGCTTCGCCCTGGATGATGCGTAGCTGGATTCCTTCTGCGTATTGCGCAGCAAGCAGGCCTACATCGTTCTGGAATAATTTGAACAAATTGCGAGAGCGAGCCAGTAGTAGCGGTATTCTCGGTTCCTCCACGTTATAGACGGGTAAAGCAACTCCTGCGCGTTGAAGCCAGAGGAAGCTGTTCTCCATGCTCCTCATGCGGGCTTTATTATGCAGGCTTTTCAGAACGAAACGCTTGTTAGCAGCGTTCAGCTCCGGTGGAATCAGTTTGAAAATTTCTTCGATATGCAGCTTATTTTTCGGGTCGTATTGCGTGATGTCGCGTAGATACATCTGGAGAATATCCTGTTGAGCATGCAGCACATTTTGCAGGTTATTGGTTTCTACATAGCTGCGCACGGCAGCGGGCATGCCGCCCACTACCAGATACAGACGGAATAGTTCCATCATTTTACGATGTATAACGGAATCAACTGCGCGGAGTTCATCCCAGGATTTGCGCAGGGTGCAGATGACTGTTTCCTTTACCCCGATGTTGGTGATGAATTCCTCGAAATCCAAGGGGAACATTTCCATAATGCCCATGTACCCCACAGGTTCAGACCTTAAATCCTTAAGTTCTACGCCTGGCAGGGAGCCGCTCAGGATATATCTGTAGGAACCTTCATCTACCAGAAACTTGATGGCCGTAACGATTTCTGGGCATAATTGAACCTCATCAAAAAAGATGAGAGTTTCATGTTTGATAAGTGGTGCTCCGGTCAGGGTGGAAAGCCGCAGTAGAATATCCTCGCTGCTCCCTGCTGTGCGAAATGCTTCGACAGCCTGCGGCATTTCCACGAAATTCACCTCAATGAAGCTCTTGAAATGAGTTCCGAACTGACGGATGGAGTAGGTTTTTCCTATCTGTCGGGCTCCGGTGACGAGAAGGGCTTTGTTGGTTGTCTTGTAAAAGTCCTGTATGCGATTGTCTATTTTGCGTTTAAGCATATTTGAGATGAAAAAATGCCACTTTTCTAAGGAAAAAATACCATAAAAATGCCACTTTTCCAAGATTTTGGTGATTGATGGGAGCTGATTGCGTGGTGAAATGAACGCAGAGGGAGAGGATTTGCCCACGAAAGGTAGCAGAGGCGGCACTGCACATTTGCCTTTACATGGGGGGGGAAGCAGTGTATGCTAGGCGTGTACTAGTATACTTTTACCGCATTTTACATCGCTATGATGACATCCGCGCAGATTCGCCAGAGTTTCCTCGATTTTTTCCAGGAACAGCAGCATGCCGTAGTGCCTTCCGCCTCGCTCATGCCGCAGAGCCCCGGCCTGCTTTTCACGAATGCAGGCATGAACCAGTTTGTACCGTATTTCCTGGGTGTGTGGACCCCGCCGTGGAAGCCCGCCCGCGCTACCGATACGCAGAAGTGCATCCGCGCCGGTGGTAAGCATAATGACCTGGAGGATGTGGGTCAGGATTCCTACCACCATACTTTCTTTGAAATGCTGGGCAACTGGTCCTTCGGTGATTATTTCAAGAAGGAGGCCATTGCCTGGGCCTGGGAGTTGATTGTGGAGCGCTGGGGTTTCCCCGTCGAGCGTCTGTATGCCACTGTTTACGCCCCGAACAAGGAGAAGGGCGATCCCGGTGAGTTCGACCAGGAAGCCTACGATACCTGGGCGGCTCTCTTTGCAGCCAAGGGCATGGACCCCAAGGTGCATGTGGTGAACGGCGGCGTGAAGGATAACTTCTGGATGATGGGCGAGACCGGCCCCTGCGGCCCTTGCTCTGAGCTGCACGTGGACCTGACCCCCGAGGGCGATACCCAGGGGCGCCTGGTGAACGGCGATAGCGACAAGTGTATCGAAATCTGGAACCTCGTGTTCATTCAGTACAATGCAGAGAGCGATGGCACGTTCCGCCCGCTGCCTGCCTGCCACGTGGACACCGGCATGGGCTTTGAACGCGCCTGCGCCATGATTCAGTGCACCAATGGCTTCACGGACTTCTCCCGCCGCGTTTCCAACTACAGCACGGATGTATTCCGCCCCATTTTCAGCCGTATTGAGGAGATTTCCGGCCGCAAGTATGTGGATATCTACCCGCAGGATGCCACGCCTGAGCAGAAGGAAACGCTGCGTGAGAGCATTGCCTTCCGCGTGATTGCCGACCACATCCGCACGCTGAGTTTCTCAATTGCCGACGGTATTCTGCCGGGCAACAACGGCCGCAACTATGTGCTGCGCCGCATTCTGCGCCGCGCCGTGCGCTACGGCCGCACCCTGGGGCTTGAAAAGCCTTTCCTGAGCGAGCTGGTGGATACGCTGGCTGGCGAGATGGGGCGCGTCTTCCCCGAGCTGGTGGGGCGTAAGAACACCATCAAGGAGGTGCTGCTGCGTGAGGAAACCAGCTTCAATGAAACGCTGGACCGCGGTCTGGAACTCTTTGATAAGGAAGTGGCCGCCACGGGCAAGGTTTCCGGCGATTTTGCCTTCAAGCTGTATGATACCTACGGCTTCCCGATTGACCTGACTGCCCTCATGGCCCGCGAGCGCGGGCTGGAGGTGGACACCGAGCGCTTCGATGCCCTCATGGAGGAACAGCGCCAGCGCGCCAAGGCTGCCCAGAAGAAGCAGGTGGTGCGCGCTCTCGATCTCAAGACCGAGCAGGTGACCGAGTTCACCGGTTACACCGAGGATGCCTCCACCGCCACCGTGACAGAGGTGCACGAGGCAGAGGGTATCCTCTTCGTGATTACCGACAAGACCCCGTTCTATGCAGAAATGGGTGGTCAGATGAGCGATGGCGGCACCCTTTCCCTGGGTGGCGACAGCTGCCCCGTGATTGGTGTGCAGCAGATTGGCCAGGCCCGGGCCCACCTCATTTCTGTGGCCGATGGCGTGGCTCCCGCTGTGGGTGACTCAGTGGAGCTGCTGCTGGATGTGGAGCGCCGCCGTGCGCTGGAAGCGCACCACAGCGCCACGCACTTGCTGCACAAGGCACTGCGCACGCTGGTGAGCGAGGATATTGCCCAGCAGGGCTCGCTGGTGGATGCTGACCGTCTGCGTTTCGACGTGAACAGCGCTGCCATTTCCAAGGCCGACCTGCGCCGCGTGGAGGTGCTGGTGAACCAGTGGATTGCCGAAGACCTTCCCGTGGTCTGCAATGAGTACCCGATGACCGAAATCAAGAAGCACCCGGAAATCTGCCAGTTCTTCGGCGATAAGTACGGCGATGTAGTGCGTCTGGTGCAGGTTGGTGGCGAGACCGGCAACTTCAACGGCGTTTCCATGGAACTCTGCGGTGGTACGCATGCCGCCCGCACGGGGCAGATCGGCTTCTTCAAGATTAAGAGCGAAGGAGCTATTGCCAGCGGCGTGCGCCGTATCGAGGCGGCCACCGGTGCGGCTGGTTATGCAGCTGTCATGGAAATGGTGTCTGCCCGCGTGCCGGAAGCCAAGGAGATGCTTGATAAGCTGACGGAAGCCAATGGCAGACTGGCAGACCTGGGGCAGCCCACCGTGGCAGTACCCTCCAGCGATGCCAAGCCCGGGCAGAAGCTGCGCGAGGCAAAGGACATTGCCACCATCAACGCGCTGCTGGATGATTACAACGCCTACTGCGATAAGCTGAAGGAAGCCGCTATCGAGGCCGAGAAGCAGCTCAAGAAAGCCCAGGTGGCTGCCGCTGCCGGCGCTGCCGATGCGCTGCTGGCCGAGCAGCTGACTGGTGCTAATGTGGTAGTGTGCGCCGAGGGCGGAAACGAACTGCTTACAGAGCTGTTCAACGGCCTTAAAAAGCGCCACTATGCTGCCGCTGCCTTCCTGGTGTGCGATGACGGCGCCAGCCTTTCCCTGGGTGCGTACTGCGGTGCTGACGCACAGGCCGCCGGCCTGAAGGCGGGTGACCTCATCCGTACTCTGGCCCCCATCGTGGGTGGCAAGGGTGGCGGCAAGGCTGATATGGCACGTGGTTCCGGCAAGGACCGCAGCGCCAAGGATGCCCTGGTAGC
>JAFNWZ010000182.1 GCA_017379255.1 Akkermansia sp.
CAGAACACCCGGCGCAATGGCATGGTGGATGGGTGTATGATGGAATGACATGAGTGCATGGTCGCCGGATACCAGGAAAATGCCGCAGTACAGGCAGCAGCAGATGCCCACCACCAGCACGGAGGCCCGGCAGAGCGGCAGGCGGAACAGGTCTTTGCCGCCGGTGGCATGCCAGAGGGCGGAACGGAGGCAGGAAAAGGCGAGGCAGAGCATGATGAAATGGGCCACGCTGCCCATAATCAGCAGCACGGCAAACTCCCAGAAATGACCTGTTATTTTATTGCCCGTCGGATACAGGCTGATTTTGGCTGCCGGGTCATTCATGAGCAGCTGGTTGCCGCACTGCCGGGCCACGATATACAGGGGAGCGGAATCGCTGTAGTAGCTGATAAGGCAAAGGGGCTCGCCTTGGGCGGTAGAAAGCAGGACGCTGGATTCCCCCGGTTGCGGTGGTGTCACCTGGTAGCCTTCTGCAGGCTGGGAGAATTGCAGCTGGTCAGATGGAAGCAGCATACTGGAATATACATAATCCGGTTTGTAATGAGAAATGCGGTATGCTCCCAGCTGCCATTCGTTGGCATAGAAAGTCTCATCGTCGAATTTCTCTGCAGCTGCGGTCCGGGGCAGGGGCGAGCTGGTGCTTCGCTTCAGCCAGGGGGTGCGGGCCTGCACCCCGGTGAGCGGGTCGGTAACCCATTCGGTGGTGGAGAGTTGCCCTTTGAGGCTTACCAGCCGCCCCTCGTGCGCCGGATTGATGACAGCGGGGTCTGCCTCGTACACCTTTTCCTGGCAGAACTCGTAAATGGGCCAGCCCAGGCAGATGATGTAGCCCAGACTGCCGACCAGTGTCGACAGGAGGATATACCCGCCCACGGCCGTATGCGCCAGCACCCAGAGCCAGCGGAGCGCCTGGCTGGGCAGGAGTTTTGCCAGATAGTGGTTACACCAGCATTCGATGCGGTTCCAGTTGCGGCCGGGATGTTCCATGGTATCTGTTATGATAGGCTGAGGCGGGGTGGCGTTCAATGATAAAAATCCGGCATGCCGCATTTTTCTACTTTCCTTGTGCGGAAAAGGGCGTATAATGTTGCCGTTCTCGAAAATTTTTTTCCTTATACTATCATGAAAATCTGGTTCGATGGTAAGCTGGTTGACAAGGAAGATGCCAAGGTATCTGTCTTTGATCATGGTGTTCTCTATGGTGATGGCTGCTTTGAGGGTATCCGTTTCTATTCTGGTAAAGTGTTCCGCCTGGAGGAGCACATTGTGCGTCTCTTCAACTCCATGCGCTACCTCATGATTGAGCTGCCGTGGTCCTTTGAGGAAGTGTGCGAGGCCACGAAGGAAACCGTGGCAGCCAGTGGCATGGAGGATGGCTACATCCGCCTGGTGGTGACCCGCGGCGTGGGTGACCTGGGGCTGAATCCCCGCAACTGCCCGAAGGCCAGCATGTTCATCATCGTGCAGAACATCGCCCTGTATCCCAAGGAAATGTACGAGAAGGGCCTGAGCATGATTACCTCCTCCTTCCGCCGTCCGAATCCGGATATCCTCTGCCCGCAGGTAAAGAGCCTCAACTACCTCAACGGTATTTCCGCCAAGATTGAAGCCGTGGCTGCCGGTGCCGGCGAGGCCCTTATGCTCAACCAGCGCGGTAACGTGGCCGAATGCACGGGTGATAACATCTTTATCGTGGTGAATGGTGAGGTGCAGACTCCCCCGCTGACGGAGGGTGGCCTGGGTGGCATCACCCGCCACGCGGTGATGGATATCTGCGCAGAGCTGGGCATTCCCTGTGTGGAGAAGGTGATGAACCGCTTTGATATTCTCTGCGCGGATGAATGCTTCCTGACCGGCTCTGCCGCAGAGGTGATTGCTGCCACCTCTCTGGATGGCCGCACCATCGGCGCCGGTGTGGCAGGCCCTGTCACGAAGCGCATTCTGGCTCGTTTCCAGACGCTGGTGCGCGAGTAAGGGTGCATTGATTTCACAAACCGGGGCGGCGGGTGTAGAACTCGCCGCCCTTTTTCTCATACGTTATGGAAAAGTTATACGAAGGAAAGTTCCTCAATATGGTGCGCGAGGGACGCTGGGAATACTGCGAGCGGGTGAATAATACGGGTGCGGTGATGGTGTTTGCATGCACGCCGGAGCGGAAGGTGCTGCTGGTGGAGGAATTCCGCCCGCCCATCGGCCAGCGCTGCCTCTGTTTCCCCGCCGGGTTGAGCGGCGATGAAGGGCCGGAGAGCGATGCTGCTGCAGCCCGGCGCGAGCTGCTGGAGGAAACCGGTTATGAGGCTGCGGAAATGACCTTCCTGTTTCATGGCCCGTCCTCGCCTGGGCTGACTTCTGAGAGCCTCTCCTTTTACCTGGCCACCGGCTTGCGGCGCGTGGCTGCCGGCGGCGGGGTGGATAGCGAGGATATTACCGTGCGCGAAGCTCCGCTGGATGATATTGATGCCTGGCTGGCCGCCCAGGTGGAGCAGGGGATTGCCCTTGATCCGCGTATTTATACCGGGTTGTACTTCCTGAAGACGCAGGTGCGTTAAACCAGAATCCCCCGCGGGTCTGCAGGCCTGCGGGGGATTGGCTTGTTATTGATTGAAGGGGGCGTATCAGAACTTGTGGTCATCGCCATAGCCGAAGTGCTCTGCGATGTAGTCCACGTCCTTATCACCGCGGCCGGAGCAGTTGGCCAGGATGGAACCACGGCGCAGCTCTTTTGCCTTGCGGATGGCAAAGGCAATGGCGTGGGAGCTTTCCAGTGCGGGGATGATGCCTTCGTAGCGGCAGAGCTTGAAGAAGGCATCCACGGCTTCCTCATCGCTCACGGTTTCGTATTTCACGCGGCCGATATCGTGCAGGAAGGCGTGCTC
>JAFNWZ010000183.1 GCA_017379255.1 Akkermansia sp.
AAGATGATGGAGAAACTAAAGGATTCAAGCTCGTTCTCTCCAAAACCTTCTAGTGAGGAGAGGAATTTCTTTGACAGAATAAAGAGAATGTTCAGCTAATATTCATATCTTTGCGGCTCTTATAAAAGCCGGATACGCTCAATTTCCTGAGGCTTGACAGAGAAGGTCTTCATATTTTTCTTGTTTCGTATTCCAGTTTTGGCTTTCGCCACATACTGCCCCATAAACAGGTCAGCTCGCAGAGGGTAGCACAGCACAATTTTAATGTCAACCGCATTTTGTGACTTGCCGTAACTTTTTTTCATATATTGAGAAAAAGTGCTTGCCTTGCAGGCATTTCCGCATTAAACTGAACGCGCGTAAGCGCAGGTATGCGCTGCGTAAAGCAACCAATTAAGAACGACATAATGGCAAATCCCCCCAATAATCGCGGCGGCAAGCCGCAGCAGCGCCCGAATGGCCCGCGTCCCGCTGGTAACGCAGCACGCCCCACCAACACCGCCCCGAAGCCCAAGAAGGTTGACGACGATGGCGAGGGTGAGATTGAGCTCGAAGGCGTGGTATCCGCCGTGCTGGCTGGCACCATGTTCCGCGTGAAGGTGGCCAATGGCCATGAGTTCCTGGCTCATATCTCCGGCAAGATGCGCAAGCGTTTCATCCGTCTCGTGGTGGGCGACCGCGTACGTATCGAGGTTTCTCCCTACGACATGAGCAAGGCCCGCATCACGTTCCGCCTGAACTGATTCTGCGGCACAGCCCCATTTTCCTGCCCTGGTGTTCCCCACCAGGGCTTTTTTATGTACCGATGCGCACCAGGGAAAGTACCACTACCTCCTTTACCCCGGGCAGCTTTTTCAACTGGGTGGCGCAGGCGCGGGCGGTGGCGCCGGTAGTGAACACATCATCCACCAGCACCAGACGGGCCGGGTAGATTCTGCGACGGGCAAACAAGCCAGGGCGTTTCGGCCGGTAGGCCCGCATGGCATTCAGGCGGCGGGCGCTTGCCGTCAGGCGGGTCTGGCTGGTCACCCCGGTCTCACGGCGGATGAGCAGGTTTTCCACGCGCAATTTCCGGCATCTGCCCAGCGCGCTGGCCAGTTCCCCGGCCTGATTGAACCCGCGGGTATAGAGTTTGGAATGAGTCACCGGCACAGGAACCAGCACCCAGTCGGTGCGCCCGCGCAGATGCGGTGTCTTTTCCCAGAGCTCATTGAGCAATTCTGCCAGCGGCTGCGCCAGATGTATGGCCTTGTGGTATTTGAAGGCATAAATCAGCTGCATGACCTCATCCGTCTGCCGCAGCGCCTGCCGCGCCATCAGGAAAGAGCGCTTATGCCCGGCGCATTCCTCGCAGCGGTCGGGGTCAGTCTGCTGCCCGGCGGTGGGTGCGCCGCAATGCAGGCAGATAGGCGCGGGAATACGCGGCAGCTTCCGGAGGCAATCCTGGCAGATGGTCATATCCGCCGTTTCGCCGCAGAGCTCACAGGTGCTGGGAAACAACCAGCTGAGCATGAAGCCGGAAAAAACTTTAACGGTGGCGTGCTAGGAATTCACGCGCCACGGCCTGGTAGGCCATGGAGGCCGTACCGAAGCGGTCGTGTTCCATGATGGTGCGGCCGAAGCTGGGGGCTTCTGCCACACGCACCGCGCGGGGGATGTAGTTGCGGTACAACTTGTCCGGCAGCTCCTGCTGCACCTGGCGAATCACCTCGTTGGCCAGTTTGGTGTTGTTGTACATGGTCATGATGATACCCTCGTGCTTCAGGCGCGGATTCACGCCGTTCTCACGGATCTGGTCCATGATGAACAGAATCTTGGAAAGGCCCTCCAGGCTCAGGAATTCGCACTGCATGGGGGTGAGCACCTCATCGCAGGCGCAGAGGGCGGAGGTCATCAGCACACCGAGCGAAGGCGGCGTGTCGAGGAACACGTAATCAAAATAATCCTTCTGGCGCAGGCCGGACATGGCATCATACATACAGCTGAGGTGGGATTCATTCTGCGTGAGCTCC
>JAFNWZ010000184.1 GCA_017379255.1 Akkermansia sp.
CCCATGCGCATGGTATCATACACACACACCCATGACAAGACTAATTTGATATTTTTTCTAAATTTATTTTTTTCCCCTTGACTATTTTCTCCCTCCGCGATAGAATCACCGCACGTGCATTAAGCGGGCGTCGTTCAATGGTAGGACGCGTGCTTCCCAAGCATGAGACACGGGTTCGATTCCCGTCGCCCGTATTAGAACAAACGGCAGAGACGCCAGACGCCTCTGCCGTTTGTAGTATCAGCATGCCACTAAAAAACTTGACAAACACCCCATAAAAGATTAATTTTTCCGAAACATTTTTCCATAGCGACATGAGACAACCTTCCCCATACCGCCAAATGGAGCTGAACCCGCGCATAGCAGATGGGGACATGCACTCGCCAGAAATGGTGCGTCAGCAGGTAGAGCAGGCGCGCCAGCAGGCAGAATATTACGAAGCGCAGCGGCGCGAGCTGGAAGAGAGCAACGAGAAGAAGGTGTTATTCAATGATAGTCTCAACGAAATCGGCATGAAGCTGCACAATGCCGTGCGCCGGTTGGAACGGGAACTTGAATCAATGGAACGGGAAGCCGGCGAAGTGGCCCAGGTCAACGAGTGCCTGAAGCGCCACCTGCAGATTCTCTCCTCCCTGCAACCGCAGCAGTGGAGCACCGAAGGCTTCCACGAGCGACTGCGCGAAGCCATGCCCAGACTGGAGCGCGCCGCCAACGATTTTGAAGAAGCATATGCCAGCGCGCCGCGCTACCGACACACCGATATCTTCCGGTACAAGCCCGGGGTAGAAGGGCGCCAGGGCATAAACTGGGACAGCATCCGTACGCAATTGGCGCACGGTTTCTTCTTCCATCTGCCACTTTTCATTCTTCTCCTCCTCAGCTGGGGAATCTATCTGCTCATCTCTCATACCTGAATTCATACTGAACCTCGCCATGCCAGACTACAATTCGTCCTTTGACAAGCTCCGCGAACTGGAACTACGGCGCAACATGCGCCAAGGCAACATGCCGCAGCCGGCCCGTGCCTACCAGCAGCGCCGCTACCCGGCCAACACCCTGGGGCCGCAGGAAGATGTACTGGAACAGCGGCGGGGGCGCAATCGTAAATATGTAACCACCATCACCAGCAGCCCCAGGCAGCAGCAGAATGTCCTGCTGCAGAATTTGTTCTTGCTGGCCGCCCTTGCGGGCTCTATCTGGGGGCTGTACATGCTCACCATCTATCTTCTTACTCACTCCTGATTCTTTTCACCCCGCCATGGAACAGACCAACCTCATCGATGTGGCGTACATTGCCCGCCTGGCCAAGCTCGACCTCACCCCGGAAGAAACAGCACGTTTCTCGGAAGACCTCAACCAGGTGCTGGCCTATGTAGCCCAGCTCGACCAGTGGGACACCACCGGAATAGAGCCCATGTACCACCCGCTTCCCGTCTTTGATGCCCTGCGAGAGGATACCCCCGGCATCAGCCTCAGCAACGAAGCAGCCCTTTCCAACGCCCCGGCCCAGGAAGACGGACAATTCCGCGTCCCCAAGGTAGTCGAATCCGCACACTAACCCCCTTCCCTTACATTCGCCATGCTCAACGGAACCATTTCACACTGGCGCCAGCAACTCACCAGCGGAGCCATCTCCCCCACCGAACTGGTGCAGGAAATCGCCCGCTCCATGGAAGAGCGCAACCCCGGCATCAACGCGTACCTCTCATGGGACACCGAAGCCGCCATGGCCGCCGCGGCCAAGGCAGACCTCAGCAAACCGCTGGGCGGCATCCCCATTGCCGTGAAAGACAACATCGCCATGCTCGGCCAGCCCACCCGCTGCGCCTCCCGCATGCTGGAAAACTTCGTTTCCCCCTATGATGCCACCGCCGTCACCAAACTGACCGCAGCCGGAGCCATTCCCTTCGGCCGCACCAACATGGACGAATTCGCCATGGGATCCTACGGCCAGAACTCTGCCTTCGGTGAGACCCAGAACCCCGCAGCCCCCGGGCATGTGCCGGGCGGCTCCTCCAGCGGTTCTGCCGCGGCCGTGGCAGGCGGCATGGCCATTGCAGCCCTGGGCTCAGATACCGGCGGATCCATCCGCCAGCCCGCCTCGCACTGCGGCGTGGTCGGCATCAAACCCACGTATGGCCGCGTTTCCCGCTATGGTCTGGTGGCCTTTGCCTCATCGCTCGACCAGATTGGCCCCATCACCCAGAACGTGGAAGACGCCGCCACCCTCCTGAACGCCATCTGCGGACACGATGCCAAGGACTCCACCTCCTCCACCCGGCTGGTGGAAGACTTCACCGCCGGACTCGGCAAGGATATCAAAGGCCTGCGCATCGGCCTGCCCAAGGAATATCTCTCCAGCGGTAACAGCCCCGAAGTAGCAGCAGCCCTGCAGCAGAGCGTGCAGAAACTCACGGAACTGGGTGCTGAAATTGTCGAAATTTCCCTGCCGCATGCAGAAGCCGTAGTGGCCGCCTACTACATCATCGCCTGCGCCGAGGCCTCCTCCAACCTCTCCCGCTTCGACGGCATCCGCTACGGCTACCGCGCCGCCGGCACCAACGGGCTGGATGACCTCTACAGCAAGACCCGAGAAACCGGCTTCGGGCCGGAAGTGAAGCGCCGCATCATCCTGGGCACCTACGTGCTCTCCAGCGGCTTCTACGATGCCTACTACGCCAAGGCCCAGAAAGTGCGTTCCCTCGTAGCAAGCGATTTCTCTGCCGCGTTTGAAAAAGTCGACCTCATCATCGGCCCCGTGGCACCCACCACAGCCCCGCGCCTGCACGATGACAGCATGACCCCGCTGCAAACCTACCTGGCCGACATCTACACCATCCCGGCTAACCTGGCAGGCCTGCCCGGCATCTCCATCCCCTGCCCCGTGGCAGAAGGCGCCCACCCGGTCGGCATCCAGCTGCTTGCCCCGCACTTTGCCGAAACCCGCCTGCTGCAGGCCGCCGCAGCTCTCGAAAAAGCCTACAGTTAACTCCGCCTGGCCATGGAAACGCCCGTCTACCTCAGCATCGCCGGTTCAGACTGCTCCGCCGGAGCCGGTCTGCAAGCCGATTTAAAAACCGGCTTTGCCCTGGGCTGCTACCCCCTCACCGCCGTCACCTGCGTGGTGAGCGAAGTGCCCGGGCTGGTCGAAGGCATCGTTTCCATGGAGCCGGAATTCGTTGCCTCGCAGGTAGATATCTGCCTGCGCAGCTTCCCGGTGCGCGCCATCAAGACCGGCATGCTCTATTCCCCGGAAATCGTGCGCGCCACCGTGGCCGCACTCAAGGATTTCAGCGGACCTATCGTCGTTGACCCGGTCATGATAGCTACCGCAGGCGAAGCCCTCATCCTGCAGGAATCCATCGCGGTATACGAACAGGAACTCATTCCCCGCACAACTCTGCTCACGCCCAATGGCGATGAACTCGCCAAGCTGGCCGGCACCGCCCCCATCACCACCGTGGAAGAACTGGAAGCCGCCGCCAACACCCTCTGCGCGCGCTACAACTGCGCCATCCTGGCCAAGGGCGGCCACGTCGGCGGCAGCACCTGCACCGATATCCTCGTGCAACCCGGCAAACCCAGCCTGCGCTGGAGCCACCCGCGCACGGAAGGCATCTCCACCCACGGCACAGGCTGCACCCTGTCCAGCGCCATTGCCGCCTTCCTGGCCAAAGGCCAGCCGCTGGAGCAAGCCGTGGAAAACGGGCTCAACTACATAGCCAACGCCATTGCCACCTCCCACAAACTGGGGCAGCAATACGCCGTGAATCACAGCATCTGAACATCTGCCGCGATCTGCGCGCGCAGTTCATCCACCGAGGCAAACCTGCGTTCCGGACGCAAAAAGCGCCGCAGCTCCACCTGCAGGAAGCGGCCGTACAAATCACCCTGCCAGTTGAGCAGGTGCGTCTCCAACCGCACTACCTTCTGCTCCTCTGCAATCGTGGGGCGCAACCCTAAATTCGCAATACCCCGGCAAGCACCAACCGCCACCTCATACACCCCGGCAGGCGGCAGCACCGCCTGCGGATACACCGTGACATTCGCCGTGGGGAATCCCAGCTGGCGGGCCAGACGCTGTCCCGGCTCCACCACCCCGGCAATAGTGAACGCATGTCCGAGCATCTCCACCGCACGCGGCAGATCCCCCGCCTGCAGCAGCTCCCGGATGCGGCTGGAGCAGATGCGCTCACCCTGCAGCTCTGCCATATCCTGCACACAGGCATTCAGCCCGTGCTCCGCGCAATAGGCCTCTACAAAAGCAGCATCGCCCGCGCCGCCCCGGCCAAAGCGCCAGTTGCGGCCCACAGAAATACCAGAAATGGAGCAACTTAACCGCAACGCATCCAGAAACGCCCGCGGCTCCAGCGCCGCCAGCTCCCGGGTAAAGGGTATTTCCAGGAGCACATCCACCCCCAGAGCCGCCAGCAGCGCATGCTTCTGCTCCGGCAACGGCGTAATCAGGCGCGGCTGCCTATCCGGCGCCAGCAGTGCCAGCGGATGCTCCGCAAAAGTCAGCACTCCGCGCAGCGCACCCGGCGTGGTCGCGGACTCAATCACGCGCCTGTGTCCGCGGTGCACCCCGTCAAAGAAGCCGAGCGCCCAATGAACCTTCTGGTTCAGAGCCGCCAGTTCATCCATGGAGTGCAGCACCTTCATCACGCGCGGTCAGCAAGCACCTTTTCCACCGGCAGCAGACGCGCCAGCAATTCCTCACGGCTGGCAGCCTTCAAGGCCGGCACATCCACCGCCTCCGCAATATCAAAACGACCGCTGCGAATGCGGCGCAGCGCCGTCAGATGCGCCCCGCAGCCCAGGTATTGGCCTATGTCGTGCGCATAGGTGCGCACATAGAATCCCTTAGTGCAGTGCACGCGGAAATCCACCTCAGCCGCCTCCAGGTCAATGCGGGTAATCTCATAATCCAGCACCGCCACATGGCGGGCCTTGCGCTCTACCTCCTTCCCCTTGCGCGCCAGCTTGTAGCAAGGCACACCATTAATCTTCACCGCCGAATACATAGGCGGCACCTGGTCGAACTCACCGTGGTAATGCTCAAACGCCGCGCGGATTGAATCTTCGGTTATACCCTCTGTCGGCTTCACCGCCACCACCTCGCCATCGGCATCCTGGCTGTTGGTCTCCACCCCCAGCTTCATGGTGGCCGTGTATACCTTATCCTCGCACATCAGCAAATCCTGCATCTTTGTAGCCTTACCAATCACCACAATCAGCATGCCCGTAGCCATGGGGTCGAGCGTGCCGCAATGGCCTACCTTCTTGGTCTGCAGAATACGGCGGCACAGCGCCACGGCATTGTGCGAAGTAAAACCGGGGTCCTTATCCACCAGCAGCACCCCGCTGGGTTGCTCCACCTCACTCATACTGCCAGCTCCTTTCTGATAGCATTGAGCACCTGCTCGCGGCACGACTCCAGCTCACCCCGCATACGGATGCCGGAGGCCATGGCATGCCCACCACCGCCGAACTGTGCCGCAATCGCCGCCACACTGATGGCCGGGTCCTTGCTGCGCAGCGACATGCGGATGCGGCCATCCTCCAGGTCCTCGAAAATCACCGCCACGCGCACCCCTTGCAGCACGCGCACCACATCCACCAGGTCCTTGGTATCCTCCAGCGTCACCCCCAGCTCCGCCTTACGCCCGGTGGGCATGGAATAATGCGCCAGCTGCCCGGCAGATTCCACCACCATGTGGTTGAGCACCTCGCGCTGCATCAGCAGCGAAGTGTACGGGACCTCCTGGTATACCCGGCGGTTCACATCCGCCACATCCACCCCGGCCGCCAGCAGCTCACCGGCAGCATGCATCACCTCCGGTGTGGTGCTGCCGTATTGGAAAGAGCCCGTATCCGTGCTGATGCCCACATACAACGCATCTGCCACCGGCTTCGTGAGTTCCACACCCCAGGCTTTCAGCATATTAAAGAGCACATACGCGCAGGCCGCCGTCTCCGGCTCAATCACATGCAGGTGGCCGTAGCGCGTATTCGTGCCGTGGTGGTCAATATTCACAATCAGCGGAAAATCTGCCAGCAGCTGCTGCGTGCGGTCTCCCAGACGTTTCCAATCGCCCGTATCCACACAAATCAGCATCTCCACATCCGCCGGTACCGCGTCCGGCAACGGCTGAATCAGCTCCGCTCCCCCCAGAAACGCATAGCGGGCGGGCACCCCGTCCTCATTCCACATATACACCTTCTTGCCCAGCCCCTGCAGCGCCAGGCCCAGCGCCAGCGTGGAGCCGATGGCATCACCATCAGGCCGGAAATGAGAGGTCACAGCAATCGTGCTGCACTGCTGAATACGGGAGTAGAGTTGCTCGTACATGCGGCCTTATAATAGCCTGTTTTGCCGCACGGGTCAATAGTATTCACCGCCACGGTTTCGCCTGCAGCACAGCCATGGCGCGGGGCAGCACCCGCGAAAGCCCCATGGCCAGCAGCACCAGCAAAGGCAGGACCAGCAGCGGCACCCAGATATTCCAGCCCCACCGCAATTCCTTCCACTGGTACAGCGGCGCCAGCAGATACGAATGCCCGGCGTAGATGAACAGCATCCACCGCCCACACCCTGCCAGCTTCGCCGCCACGCAGGGCAGCCACCTGGCCACCAATACGCTCACCAGCAGAAAAGCTGCCATGAACGCCAGATTCCACAGCGGCAGGTTGCAATGCCGCCATGAAACATCGGCAAAGTCTGCATATTCCTCCAGCACCTCCGGCTGCAGGAACACCCCCAACACCACCAGCGCCAGAATCCACCAGTTTTTCTCCATGTACGCCCGCACTGTTGCCAGCGGCGCGGCTTTGGCGGCAAAACCCAGCATGAAAATCCACAGATAATCGAAGCGCACACTCAGGTGCTGCGAAGGTGCAGTCGTGTAACTGCACAGCGCCAGAAACACCACCAGCACCCAGGCATAGCGCGGCAGAAGGCGCAGCGCCATCAGCCCCGCAGCCACCAGCTGGTAAGCCACCAGTGTCTTCAGAAACCAGAGTGGCGTATTGTAAGCCGCCACCTGCCAGCCCACCACACGCTGCCACTCAATATCCACGTATGGCTTTACCACCAGCAGAAACACCACACTGACCAGCGACCACGCCGCCCAGGCCAGCGCTAACCGCCCGGTGCGGCGCAGCACCGCACCCGCTGATGCCGGGAGAAAATACCCCGCCAGCAGGAAAAAGAGGGCAATGGCACCGCCCACCACCTTACCCGTCCACACCGGGGCGGCAGCCGCATGCAGCCAGATAATGAAGAACATGGCCAGCGTGCGGGCGCAATCCACCCATTCCTCTCTGTTGGCAGGCGTACTCATCGGCTCACATTGCGAATCAGCGCACAGGTCAGCTCAATGCAGGCCTCCAGGTCGCGGTCATCCAGAATCCCGTTGTGCGAGTGAATATAACGCACCGGCACCCCGAAAACAATAGCCGGGCAGCCATACCAATGCGGGTAACTCGCGGCGGCATCTGTGCCACCCGTGCGGCGAACGGTGGGCTGGCAGGCAATTCCCTCGCGTTCCGCCAGCTCCAGCACCGTATCAGCCAGCGCCGGGGGAGTGATGTTGGTCGGGTCGAACAAACGCACCTGCACACCCTTACCCAGCGCGCCCTGGCGGCAGATTCCGCTCTGGCCGAAGGTATCATCTGCCGGCGGGCCTTCCAGGACAATAGCGAGGTCAGGCGTCTGCTCCAGCGCGCGGGCCCCGCGGGTACCCACCTCCTCCTGCACCGTGCCGATAGCCTGCAACGTGCATTCCAGCTGCTCGCCGGCCATGCGACGCATCACCTCAATCATGCAGTAGACCCCGGCCCGGTTATCAAAGGCCTTGCCCATCCAGCGGTGGGGAATCTCCAACGGCTGGAGTGCCACATCCGGCGTCACGGCGCAGCCGATGCGTATACCGCAGGCTGCCACTTCCTCGGCGCAGGAAGCGCCGATATCAATAAAAAGTGATTCCGTATCCATCACCTGCTTTCTCAATCCTTCCGGCAGCAGGTGGGGAGGGCGCGTGCCAATCTGCCCGGGAATGCGGCGGCCATCACGCGTGTGCACCAGCACCCGCTGGCTGGGCAGCGTATGGTTCCACCAGCCGCCCAGCGGCACAATGAGCAGGAAACCATCCGGCGTAATCCCCTGCACCATGAACCCGATTTCATCCATGTGCGCCAGCAGCGCCACCACCGGGCCCTCTGCGTCCCCCTTCATCTGGCACACCAGGTTTCCCGCCACCGTTTCCGTTATATCGCAGCAATCCTGCAATTCGCCAGCTATGAGCGCACGCACATCGCCCTCGAACCCGGAAACACCGGCTGCATTGCTGCAGCGTTCAAGCAAATCTCTGTTCAGCATGCGCCTACTCTACACCCAATCTCCACCGGGGGCAAGCCGAATCTGGCAACAAAGCGCAGCACGGGAAAGCATGAGCTGCCCTGATTCTCAATTGACACCCCCTGCATCGGAGTGTATTATCACCGCCAGACATGAATACCTACAAAATTGCAGTTCTGGCGGGCGATGGTATCGGCCCGGAGGTTATGGCCGAAGCACTCCGCGTGCTGGATGCCGTGGAAAAGAAGTTCGGCTTTACCACTGAGCGCACCGAATGCTATGTAGGCGGCGCCGGCATCGACAACTGCGGCAAGGCTCTGCCCGCCGAGACCCTGGCCGCCTGTGAGGCTGCTGATGCCATCCTCTTCGGCTCAGTGGGCGGGCCGAAGTGGGACACCCTGCCGCCGGATGAACGCCCGGAACGCGGTGCCCTGCTTCCGCTCAGAAAGCACTTCTCCCTCTTTGCCAACCTGCGCCCCGGTATCTGCCTGCCGGAGCTGGTGGATGCCTCCCCCGTCAAAAACAGCCTCATCCCCGGCGGGTTTGATATCCTCTGCGTGCGCGAGCTCACCGGCGGCATGTACTTCGGCGAACCCAAGTTCTACGGCGAACGCGATGGCGAAATCATCGGGCTTGACACCCTCATCTACAAGAAGAGCGAGGTGGAGCGCATTGCCCGCGTGGCTTTCGAGGCTGCCCGCGGCCGCAGCAAGAAGCTCTGCAGCGTGGATAAGGCCAATGTGCTGGCGTCCTCAGTCATGTGGCGCGAGGTCATGAACGCCATTGCCGCCGAATACCCGGATGTGGAGCTCACCCACATGTATGTGGACAACGCCGCCATGCAGCTGGTGCGCAACCCGCAGCAGTTCGATGTCATGGTCACGGAAAACACCTTCGGTGATATCCTGACCGATGAAATGGCCATTGTCTGCGGTTCACTCGGCATGCTCCCCAGCGCCTCCCTCAGCCACGGCAGCAACACCTTCTTCGGGCTCTACGAACCCTCCGGCGGCTCTGCCCCCGACATCGCCGGCAAGGGCATTGCCAACCCCATTGCCCAGATTCTTTCCATGGGCATGCTCCTGCGCTACACCTGCAAGGAATACGCCGCGGCAGATGCAGTGGACACCGCTGTGCGTAAGGTGATTGCCGCAGGTTACCGCACCGGTGACCTCGCTACCGGTGCCGAGGGCGAAATCCGCGTCGGAACCCGCGGCATGGGCGATGCCATCATCGCTGCGCTGTAAGACAAACAGTAGTATTCATTCCACAACTGCGCCCCCGCCTGCGTCTGGCAAGCGGGGGCATTTGCTGCCATATTCTTTTTTTTCTCGACATACCCGATCACTATGTGGCAGTATATAGGACGTTATCGTTTTCTTAACTATCATATCTTTTCTCACCCATGAAACTCTCACATGCAACAGTGCTGTTCCTATTGGCAAGCGGCATTCTTTCAGCAGGGCAGTCAACAGACAGTGGCATATTGGGCACATTCGTCTCTAACCAGCAAACCCAGTCAGGATACACCGTTACGCTTGAACTTGAGAAGGATTTCAACGCCCCTGTTGATAATACCGGGTGGCTTAATAAGCCGATTGTAGTCAATGGGGAATCGAGCGGCGTAGTCGTAACCAGTCTCTATAAGCCTTCGCTTAGCACACAAACGCATTATTCATTCACAGTAGCCAATGTTAAAGCTGTTCATGAAGCGGTGGAAGGCACTGAAACTCCCACCTACCTGCCTCTCATCCACGGCAAAACAAACCACACCACCAGCTTTACCGGGCTGAAGGATGTCACGTTCAGCAACAACACCTGTGCAAGCAAGACGAGCAGTACCTCCAGCACCTGGCTGGGTGCCATCAGGCTGGATCAGGGAGCCAGCCTTTCCATAAGCGACAATACGGGCAAGGTGACGTTCTCGAACAACAAGCTTTCCGATACTGCAGGCGCCACACACGGCGGCGTTATCTACGCATCCAAGGGCTTCGACTCGCTCACACTTGATAACAACGCCGGCGGCGTTTCCATTATTGGCAATGGCATAGAAAAAACACAAACCTCCGGTGTCTGCTATGGCGGGTTCATGTACATCTCCACTTCCGGCACACCTCAAACGAATAACAATATCAGCATCTGCGGCAATAGCTCGGTTGATATCAGCAACAACTATGCCATTAGAGAAGCAACAGGAACAGGTGCCGTATACGGCGGCGCTTTTAACATAGCTGCGACATACAGAGTGTCCCGCAGCTTAGACATTTCTCGCAATACTGGCAATGTAACCATCTCTGGGAATATAGGAAGAGTTTTAACAGGTTCAAATGGTGCGCAAGGCGGCTTCCTGAAATCCTCTTACTATGGGTTCAGTATTGACGGAAACGAAGGTAAAGTAACTCTTTCCAAAAACGCGGTAGAAGCAGCGGGAGCCGTCAGAGGTGGCGCAGCCGTTGTTGACTACGCAGATATTTCCTTATTCGGCAACCTGAGCGGCATAGAAATATCCGGCAACTATGCCTATTCTTTAACAGGAAATGCCGAAGGTGGTGCTTTCAATAATGACAGCAACATTAACATCTCTCAAAATAAGGGCGAGGTAGTCTTTACCGGCAACTATGTACAGTCGGACAAAACATCCAACAATATGTCCGCGCGGGGTGGAGCTATCTATTTCGATGGAGATCGCATCACTCTTAACAACAACGACAATCTCACCTTCACCAACAACTATGCAGCCTCCGCACAGGCTGGCAATACTGGGGTCGAAGGCGGCGCCATCTATATTGATGGTGGAGCCTTGGAGATTGCAGGCAATGGGGATGTAGAATTCTCCGGCAATTATACTCGCAAGGGAGACCGGTTCGTACTCAACGCTATCCACCAGGAGGGTAGCACAAAGCAGGAGATTATCCTTGCCGCCAAAACCGGCCACAGCATCGCGTTCTATGATAGTTTTACTGCCACGAACTGCAGCGAACTGCAGCTGAATAGCTCATATCTGGATGCTGATGGTAATAAAACTGCTGCTACTGGTACCATTGTTTTCTCTGGCTCCCGCACAGAAGAGCTTCTGAAAGCCGCCAAGGTGGCTGCTGCAGCCAAGGAGGGCACAGTCCTCAACAATCCTAGTGTTAACCTCGATGAGCTCACCGAATCCCGCACCAGCAATATTGATGCAAAAATCAAGCTTCATAATGGCACCCTGCGCGTAGAGGACGGTGCCGTCCTCCAGAGCCAGGGGATTGATGTCCAGCCAGGAGCAACCGTTCAGGTAGCAAACGGCGCACGGATGGCGTTCGCCAATGAGATAGACCTGAGCGCCAATCTCCACCAGGCGGGCACATTCAGCAACATCCTCATCGAGAATGGCAACATTACAGGCAATGGAGAAGGCGCAGCATTGTCCGACCTCTGGATACAGGGGTACAACGCTACACATGAGATTTCCAACATCACGATGTCGAATGTTCACTTCAGCGCCGAGCTGACAACACTCAACCTGACCCATGTGAGCTTCGACAACGCCAGCTATTTCTCCGTGGGCGAAACCGGCACCATCGTACTCAATGATGCAACCGTCCGATTCTCCCTGGATGCACTGGCTCCCGGCAGCGGCGTGTTTACAGCCGATCTCTCCGACCTGTTCCACTGCACAACCAAGGGCCAGCTGGAACTGGATATCGACACGCAGAAGCTGGCAAGTCTCGGCTATTCCGGCATTTCTGTCCAATTCAGTGAGGAGGTCACCGCTTCAGATGATTTCTCCATCATGATTGATGAGGTGGTCTACAGCTACGATGGAACAACAGACCAGAACGGCGCACCCAATATCAACATCACCCTGGTACCGGAGCCTGCCACCACCACACTCAGCCTCTTGGCACTGACTGCCCTTGCAGCCCGCCGCAGAAGGCATTAAGATATTTTTCAGACCAATTTAAGAAATAATTTTTCAATTTTTTGCAGATTTTTCTTGTAATTATTCTAAAATAGATTATACTACGGCCATGACAACGATTGACAACCTCAAGACCGCCATTACCGGCGAAAGTACCGCAAGCGCCAAGTACGCAGCTTATGCCACCCGCGCCGCCCAGGAGGGCTACCCGCTCATCGAAAAACTCTTCGCCGCAGCCAGCCGCGCCGAGCGCATCCACGCCACCAACCACAACAAGGTGCTGGTGAAGCTGGGCGAGCAGCCCATCGATATTGAAATGCACATCGAGGTGGGCAACACCATCGAGAACCTGAAGGCCGCCATTGCCGGTGAGACCTACGAGTTCACCGACATGTACCCGCCCATGATTGCCCAGGCTCAGGAAGAAGGCATTTCCGATGCCGTGCGCAGCTTCACCTGGGCCAACGAGGCCGAAAAGGAACATGCCGACCTGTACAGCAAGGCACTTGCCCAGCTGGAAGCCGGTGAAAAGCTCGACCTGCCCGCCAAGTACTATGTATGCCCGCTCTGCGGCGACACCTTTGCCGAAGGCACCGAGCCGGAACGCTGCCCGCTCTGCAACTTCCCCAAGGCTAAGTACATCGAAATCTAAACGCAGGTCTTACAGACTCTCATCTCACACGCATGGGTGCAAACCCATGCGTGTTTTCACTCGCGCTGCAAGGCGCGTTTTCACTCTTCACTCACACCGCAAGGTGTGTTTTCACTCTTCACTTTCCTCTTAGTGAAAACTCGCGCTGTGCGCTCGCGTGAAAAGTGAAAGGTGAAAACATGCGCTTACGCACATGTGAGAAGATATACCCCACTTGAGTATCGACAAAATATGCCAGCTTCTATATAATCAAGCATCATGACAGAAGGCCAACTCATGACGGAATCAATGAAATTTGCCATTGCTACCGTGCTTACACTCGATACAGTCGAAAAGCGGGGAGTTCTTAAAAACCAACTACTCCGCTCCGCCACAAGTATCGGTGCCAATATCCGCGAAGCTCAATACGCCAGCAGCCGGGCTGATTTCATCGCAAAATTACAAATTGCCCTCAAAGAAAGCAATGAAAGTGAATACTGGCTGGAATTAATGGACAAAACACAGTCCTTGGAACACGATAAATCAGAAAGACTGATAAAAGAATGTCGGAGAATCCGATTTATGCTGATTAGTTCGATTAACACGGCAAAAAAGAACGCATAGCTTCTTCACTCACACCGCAAGGTGTGTTTTCACTCTTCACTTTCTTCTTAGTGAAAACTCGCGCTGTGCGCTCGCGTGAAAAGTGAAAGGTGAAAACATGTGCTTACGCACATGTGAGATGAGTGATTACTGCATCGTGACGCGATAATCAGCTCTGCGGAGAATGGACTTCGCCTCACCGAGAAGGAAGAATGAGCCGCAGATAAGCGTGCCCGCAGGCATATCAACCAGGCATTCTGCCAGCGTGGCAGGCGTGGAAACAGGCGCGGCAGATGCCGCCTGTACCTTGGCAGCCATCTCCGCAGGGGAGAGGATACGTGGGGACTGCACCGGGGGCAGCACCCATTCTCCCACAATGGGGGAAAGCAGATCCAGCACCTCATCCAGCGCCTTGTCTGCCGAACCGGCATAGATACAGCGCGCCTTCTGCCCGCCGAATGCCTCCCGCCAGGTGCGGGTGAGCACATGCATGGCGTGCGGATTATGCGCACCGTCCATGATAACGCCGGGCTGTACCTCCTCGAAACGCCCTGGCCAACGCACCTCGGCCAACCCGCGGGCTTCCTCCTCTGCACTGCACAGGAAATGCGGCAGAGCACGCAGAGCCGCCAGCGCAAGCGCCGCATTGCGCCGCTGGTGCACCCCTTTGAGCCCCAGCGGCTGGTCGCATTCGCCCGTAATCACGCGGCAATAAGTATCCATACGCCGGGCAGCCTCTTGAATAGCCCGCATCGACTCCGGTTCCTGCGGAGCGGAAACCGCAGGACGATGCCAGGAAAGAATAGCAGCCTTTTCGCCCGCCACCTCGTATAGCGTCCCGCCCAGGTACTGCGTGTGGTCAAGTCCGATGGGGGTGAGCACCGCCACATCCTTGGGAACGGCATTCGTGGCATCCAGACGGCCGCCCATGCCGGTTTCCAGCACAATAAGCTCCACCTCCTGCTCAGCAAACCAGAGCATCGCCACCGCCAGCACCAGTTCAAAAAAGGTCGGGCACGGCTCCCAGTCCTGCACCACCTCGCGCACCTTACCAATGAGGCGGGCGGCATCCGCATCCGGGATATTCACCCCGTTCACACGGATACGCTCGCCAAATTCCACCAGGTGAGGCGACGTGAACAAGCCGGTCTTGTACCCGGCTGCGCGCGCCACACTTTCGCAGAACGCGCAGGTGCTGCCCTTGCCATTCGTACCCGCCACATGAATCACCTGTGCGCGGGGATGCAACACCCCGCAGGCGGAGAGCAGGCGCGTCACCCCCTCCAGCCCCAGCTTGATGCCGAATGCCTGGGTGGAATATACCCTGTTTGAGTTCTCCGTGGAGGAGTTTCGAGAGTGCGGTCTGGAGGTCAAGAACCTGACCCGCGACCTGCACGAGCACGGCATCGTGGGCATCACCACCGGCTACGAGGAGAAGTTCCACGCCCTGGGCACCCCCATCAACCGCTGCGAGGTGGTCTGCAAGCCCTTCGTCCTCCCCGCTGAG
>JAFNWZ010000185.1 GCA_017379255.1 Akkermansia sp.
AATCCCATATTTACAGATAGTACTAAGATATCATATTTTGCTGATTTCAGCAACGGGAATGTTAAACAATTCAACACAATTATCCCCCGGCATTTTATTGAAAAATTATGCATAATCTATAAAAATCATTAATGCTGTTGATATTGTAAAGAATTGCACAAAATCATCCTTGAATTTCTCGACGATATGGAGTAAAATATTTCCGAATTGTTACGTTTCGTGTATGTCTGCTGTACTCAGCAGGCCTCGTTTTCAGTACTGGAGAGTATCAAATGGTTTACAAGCGTATCGGCGAACTGCTTATCGCCAATGAGTACATCACTCCCGAACAGCTGAATAAGGCTTTGGAGATTCAGAAAAAGACCGCCGGTAAGAAAATCGGTGAGATTCTGGTGGAACAGGGCTTCACTACTCAGAACCGGGTCTACAAAATGCTGGAGCGCCAGCTTGGCGTCAAGTTCGTGGATCTGACCGGTGAAGTGATCTCCAAGGATATGACCCGGGTTGTCCCCCGCTCCATTGCCAGGAAATACAACGTTGTTCCTGTACAGGCCACCGCAGACACGGTCCACCTTGCCATGGGCGACCCTCTGAATTTCATGGCAACCGACGCCGTGCAGAAGGTTGCCAAGCGCAAGGTCATACCCATGCTGGCAACTTCCGAGGCCATTACCCGCAGCATCACCGATCTTTACGGCTCCGAATCCGCCGAAAAGGCCATTCAGGAACTGAAGAGCAACGAAGACGAGTCCACAAAGGACTTCCAGAACATTGCCGCCGCCAACATTATCGGCGCCGACAGTGAAAATGCCGCCCCCACCATCCGTCTGGTCAACAGCTTCCTGGAATACGCTGTCAACCAGAACTGCTCCGATATCCATCTGGAGCCCCGGGAAAGCGCCATGTTTGTGCGCATGCGCATTGACGGCGTCCTTCGTCAGGTTTTCGTGGTTCCCAAGGGTACCCAGAGTGCTGTGATTGCCCGTATCAAGGTTATGGGCAACATGAATATTGCCGAACACAAGATCCCGCTCGATGGCCGAAGCAATGTGCGGATCGGTGAGAAGGACGTGGACCTCCGTATCTCCACCCTGCCCACCGTATATGGTGAAAAGGTTGTTATCCGTCTTCTGAATAAGTCCAGTTTTGCTCATGGATTGCCTGCATTTTACCATGTATGCGCGCGAATTACAAGGCGGAAGCTTAGGAAATCCTAAATTTCGAGACATCGTATCCTGCGTATTGACTCAAAATATAATCGAAGTTTCGGGGCTGTTTCAGATTTGCTGATGCCCAGGTAGTCCCTTGATGAGGAAAAAGGTGGCAATCCAGTTTTGCCTGTCTTAGTAACACCCGCTATACAAGACATATTGATAGATGAAAAGCTCCTGGACTCCAGCCTGGGCTTTGTAACCTTGTGCTTGAATGCGGCAACCGGCGAACCGCTGGAAATGGTGAAAGGTAAGGATAGCTGCTGCCTTGATGATTTCTTCAACAGATTGGATGAGAAGGAGAGGCAGATGAATGCCTGCACAGGTCAGCTCTTTCGGCGCGCCGCTTTTCTGGCTCTATTCGCGGCGGCTTTTCTGTGTTCTGACCAGCGGTAGAGCAGGGGCGTCGTTATTGCCATGGGCAGGCTACCATAGTCGATGACGAGTCCGAGGGCTGCGCTCCAGAGGGGGATGACTGCGCCGAATCCTGCATGAAGGCAGATAATTCCAGCGCAGAGGATGATGCCGCCCAACAGGGGGACGGAGGCCTCGCCCCGGTTGTATCGTGGGTTCCTGCGGATGGTGAGCACCCACTCAATGATGGCGTACCAGTTGGCAATGGCCAGGAAAAGTCCCAGCAGGGTAAGGAGGATTCCGGCTCCTGCCAGGAGGTAGTTCTGCCCGATGTAGTCCGTGCCGGTGTTCATGATGATTGGCTGATGCGGTGGCGGAGGCAGGCGAGCAGGGCGATGAGAATCAGCGGCAGGAGTGACCAGTAGAGGCCTCCGGCGGTAAGGAGACAGAGTGCTACCCCCAGAAGGGCCAGCTGGGCGAGCAGCACGCAGCCGGAAATCCACAGCGGGCAGGGGGCCTCGTATTCTGCGAAGTTCCAGTAGCGGCGGAGGCAGCGGAAGAGCAGGATGCTCCAGCAGCAGAAGAACCAGCCCAGCAGGGTGCAGAACAGGTTGATGAGTAGTGTGGTTTCTGCGGAGAATGGCTTGGAGGCATAGAAGCCCTCGCTGGCATAGGCGAAGGCTGTCCATCCGGTGCCCAGCCCGAGATTTATCATGATGGGAAGAATCGCCAGAAGGGCGATGCCATACACCACCAGCCAGCCGATGTGTCCGAGGGGTAACTTCTTTTCTACCAGAAGAGCTACACCTTCAACCCATGTTATATGCGTTTTCATTGATGTTGCGGACATCATACTATGCCATGGTTATCAATGTCAAGGCGTTTGATTTACCGCGCCGGGGTTGCCGCACGGCCTTACGCGTTCGATGAGTATTTCAGCGAGGTCCACGGAACCATAGAACCCGGCCTCGCGGATGCGCCGGAGGTGTCTGGCGGCAGTGCCCATTTTCTGGCTCCGGGCTGCTTCATGGAGCAATTCCTCGTGCGAAAAGATATTACCGACACCAAGTTGGTAAAGCTCCCGGGCGGCCGCGGTGGCGCTTGCCTGGTTGTTCACGCCAGGCAGGAGACGTAATAAGGCCTGTATGTATTGTTTTCGCCTTGTTGCGTGAGCCTGGCGGTTTTCTTTGGCTGCTTCCGCAGATTTCTGTGCGGGCAACAATCCTTTTGTACGTGCTTGTTCAAGCAGGTCGTGCCATTTCTCCTTTAGCGGAGAAGGTTCGAAAATGTTGCAGAATTTCCTTTTAGAAGGGGCGATGATTTCTCTGAAACGCTGACGCTGCGCCGCTAGTTCTCTGGCAGAGTCGCTGTTGATGAGGCCTTCCAGAATGTCGATGTTATGCTGCAGGTCACGCGTGTATTGTTCTTCTTCCCGGGTTAATTCCTCCTCTGTGGGAATGTATTTCCCATCCGTGCAATCCAGCCATATGGAAACACGGAATACCTTGCCATTATTCAGCCATTCCATCTGATGCTGTTCATAATATTTTCCATTCAGAATACCGCATGAGGTTTCGTAGGTCAAATACTCAAATGCTTCCCCCTTTATAAGGAGGGTGTCCAGCAATGTGTCATCGTGGAATGCTGATTCAAAAAGGCGTGTGATGCTCAGTCCTGCGGGAACGCGCCAGCATGTTTCGGGGGTAAAGCCTGGCCCTCCGGCGAGGTTCTGAATCTCTGGCTCATCTGCCAGGGAAAGTCGCTGGCGCATGAGAGCCTCCAGCTCCTGTGCGGCCTCGCGGGTCTGGGGCTGGGCTTCGTAGGCATCGTGCGGGCGTCCCAGGTATGAGGCTAGAAGTTCTGAGCCATAATAGCGGTGCAGCAGTAGTTCCTGCTGGAGTTTGTTGAGGGTATTTTCCTGTTGAGGTGGGGCATCCTCGTCCAGGAAATCAATGTCAAGCGCTGCGCTGTTCAAATCCCACAGGTAGTCAGCAGCTGCATCGGCGGAGGCCCGGTCCCGAACCTTGCGCAGAACGTCCAGCATGCGTTGCGATTGGAGGAGATACGCGCTGCTGCGTTCTTCCTTGCTCAAGGGTGAATCATTTACCTCCCCATCAGAAGTTGCCGGGCAGTCTGTGGTATCCACCCATATATCCACCTCGTGTTTCTGCTGGCGGTGAAAAATAGCTACGGTGGAGACATGGTAGGTTCTGCCGTTTTGCTTTTCTGTTCTCGCGTCAATGAAAACGGGGGCATTGTTGGCGCCGCCAATCAGTGCTTCCGGGGCGAAATATGATTCACAATTCCTGAACTGCCAGTCCGGGGCATAAGGCTTGGTGAATAGCCATGCTGTTTTGGGGCTGAACCCCGGGCCACCGCTGATTCCCTCCCGGAGTTTTTCCGGTACCAGTGGCAGGGCGCAACGTACGCGGTCTTCCAACTCTGCCAGAATGGCGGGTGTTACCGGTTGCGGCTTCTCAGCTGCGCCTGGTGCATCATCATCCAGTGCAGCGGCCAAGGCATCGGAACCGAAGTAGTGTTCTTTGCGAAGTTTTCCGGTAATTGCTCCGGTTGATTCTTCCTCATCTTCTTCCATGGAGAAGAAGAAGTTTGAATCGCTGTTGATTAACTCCGCCGCGGTATCGGCCGTTTCCTTGTCAGTGATGCTGCTTAGTAATCTGAGTTTATGCTGAGGAGTCCAGAGCTTCACATCGGCGGCTGGTTCTGCCGCAAGCGTGCAGCTTAGCGTGAAGAGGAGAATCAAAACCCGATGTTTCATGCCTGGCCTCATGTTACGATTTTGCGTTGAATGTGTCAACACCAGTTTGTGGCGCGATAAATAAAAAGCGCCCACCGTCAGGTGGGCGCGGAGAAATGAGCATTTGCTGCCTGGTTTACCTGGCGCGGAGGCGGCCGATGGCGCGGACTACCTCGCCGATGATGAGGACGGGGCAGGTGACGGCGGCGATGGTGAGCCATTCGCAGAGCGTGAGGGGCACGGTGCGGAAGATATCACCACCGAACTGGGTGGCCAGTACCTGGCCGAAGAGGATGATGGCCAGGATGAAGAGGAAGCTGCGGTTGGCAAAGATGCCGTTCACGAAGCTGTTGTTGGTGCCGTAGACGCGGGCGTTGAACAGGTTCCAGAACTGCAGCATCACGAAGCCTGTGAAGAGCAGGGTGACGGAGTGGCGGAAAGCCTCCGGGTCTGCATCCTGCGAGGGCATGCACTTCACGTAGCTGACCAGGGCAATGATGAAGCCGATGCCGAGGCAGAGAATCCAGCGCCACATGGTGGGGGTGATGATGAAGGCGAACTTGTTGCGCGGTTTCTGTTCCATTACGTCGTCGCTGGGCGGCTCGGAGGCCAGGGCCAGGGCGGCGAAGGTGTCCATGATGAGGTTGACCCAGAGCATCTGCGTGACGGTGAGGGGCAGCTCACAGCCGATGAAGGGCCCGAGGGCGGCGATACCGCAGGCAGCCACGTTTACCGTGAGCTGGAAGACGATGAACTTCTGGATGTTGCGGTAGAGGGAGCGTCCCCACTTGATGGCGCGGATGATGGAGGCGAAGGAGTCATCCAGCAGGATGATATCGGAGGCTTCCTTGGCTACGGAGGTGCCGGTGATGCCCATGGAGAGGCCTACGTCGGCATGGTTGAGGGCGGGGGCATCGTTTGTGCCGTCG
>JAFNWZ010000186.1 GCA_017379255.1 Akkermansia sp.
CCAATCGCCCCAGCTGTCGATGGCGGTGAAGCCGGAGAGGTCAAGCGGCATGGGGGAGGTGTTTCCGCTCCAGAGGCTGGACCAGGTGTCTATCTGCGGCACCAGCGGATTGGAAGAAGAGATAGAGCCCTGCGAGTAGGTGGCATAGGGCTGGATGAGATGGTTGAGCCCATTCAGCCCGAAGGACTTCCATTTGAACTCGGGGTAGCTGTTGTGGAGCTTCATGTTGAAGTCGCAGCTTACATAGCCGAGAAAGCGGTTGTCTGAGCCAATGCCTCCCACATCGTAATAGCCTGTGTAGGCGCCGCCTGCTTTGGGGGTAATGTTCAGGAAGCGGAATGCACTAAGGTTGGTGGAGAATTCGTGCGTAGTGTTGACGCGGAAGTAACTCTCTGTGTTGCAGAGTCTTGAGTAGTATTCTTTCAGCTCTCCGTCACGCAGGCGGTCAATCTGTTTCTGGTACTCCAGTCTGGTTTCATGCGGCAGGTACTGGCGCATGAGACTGGCGGAGTTGTTTGTTTCGTAGTTGATGCCGGTGTTGCCGATAGCCGAACGTACACGGTAGAATGAGGCGTCTACTCGTTCATTTGTTGAATAGTAGTCGTTGGGGGCAAAGCGTGTGTAAAGCATGCTCTGTGTGCTGCTGGTGCGGCGTACGAGACGGACGGTGTTGTCCGGCTTGTCATCTGTGCGGCTGATGTCGGGGAAGAAGTCGCGCAGGACATACCTGTCGCTGAGCAGGTTGATGTTGGTTGCGAGCTGCCAGTCTGAGCCGGTGTCTGCCTCGGGTGTGACATCCCACAGGGCGTGCAGGGCTATGCGGTGGCGCTGGTGTTTGGTGGGCAGGCGGTCGCCATCCACGGGGTTAATCATGGGGTCGGCGTCATCTGCGTAATACATGGACAAGCCGTCCATGCTGGAATTTTTGCGGGTCATCTCCAGCGACTCAATATCAATACCAGTGGCAAGTCCGCGGCGGGTGCGGTAGTCAAGGTGCAGGGTGGCCAGATAATCGGCTGTGGGCATCATGCCGCTGACCCGGCGGTTCCCGAACAGAATACCGTAGTTGTTTTCCAGGTAGGTACCCCAGTGGGAACGTGTGCCAGCGCCCGGCATGTACCCCTCTCGCGGGTTGAGCGAGTGCGAGAAGGTGAACCAGCCCAGAACCGGAACGGTGTAGTCGTTTTCGTCTGTGGCGATGCTGAGACGGGATATCCGGCCATAATCGCCGGGGTAGATGGTAAGTGTGCCCGTTCCAATCCAGACGGAGGGCTTTTGTACGTCTTCTGTGGTGACGTAGGCCTCGTAAACGGTAAGGTATTCCTTGCCGTTTTCGTCGGTGTTGTAATCGATGCGGGAACCACGCACAAGCAGCCCCCCTGCTTTCAGCCGCACTTTGCCGACGGAGGTGCGTTTTTCTTTCCAGTTGTAGTAGCCTCCATCATCTGCCCGCACCAGTATCTCATCCTGGTAGATGGTGAGGGGGCCGGTAAGCAGTGCTTCGTTGGTATCGAGCTTTGCCTTCATGGCGGGGGTCATGATATCTGACCCTCCATCCGTTCGCAGGCGTATGGGAGATTCGCTGGACCCCAAGTAGGAGAAAGCGTTTTCGGCGTGGTCGTACGAAATGGTGCCCTTTTCGTTGGTGACCTGGAGTGAGTCCGGGAGTTCGGGGGCGGCGCCACCAAGCGTGCTCACGACGCGATTCGTGACATCAAGCACAGGGTTGGCGCTTTCCTTGTTGGCAAAAATATCTTCAGGCAGAGGAACCAGGTCAGCTGCCTGAAGAGGCAACTGTGCAAGGCTTCCCAGAATCAGCGCGATGGCGGCTCTTGTCTGCTGCTTATTTTTCTTAGAATGTTTTTTCCCCATGGACGATTCTAATTTCGCATGAATGTGATAAATTGTCAAGCTTCTGCCGCTTGTTTGGGGGCAGAATTCAGCGGTGCACCGCAGTATCGGCTGATGAGGCGTTCCGGCGCGTTGTGGAGGTCGACCAATACCAGGCAGTCGAGAGTGTCGCCGAATTCGCTGTCCACATTGAAAGATATCATCTTGCCGTTGAGGCGCAGGTACTGGCGCAGGAGAACGGGAATGCTGCGTCCATCCGGCTCCAGATCACTGACCATGGCCGACAGAATACGCAAATCTCCCATGGCTGCGGGGATGAGGCGTGCATCTTCGCTGAGCAGGTCCATGCGTGTCGGCGGTGTCTTGGCCTGGACATCCCGGGCCAGCTCTTTAAGCATGCAATGGCATTTCAGGTATTCGTGAATGAGGGTGCGGGAGCGTTCTGTGTAGTCAGAGGAAACGCTGACTGTGCCGTAGAGGTAGCGGTACTGCGGGTGCTTGACCACGAAGTTGCCGATGCCCATCCAGAGGGTATCAAGTGAGGCCGGGTGCTTCTGGTATGGCGCGGTGATGAAAGCGCGGCCCATTTCGAGTCCGTTTTTCACGAAGTTGACAAAGTCATTGCCCAGGTGGAAGAATTCGGAATTGTAAATGCCAATGGAGCCGCGGGCGGAGACAATTTCATCTGTTCTGCCCATGCGGTAGGCGCCGGCGATGCGTTTTTCTGCCGGATCCCACATGATGAGATGGTCGTAATAGAGGTCGTACTCATCCGTATCGCACGCAAGGCCGGAGCCTTCGCCCACGGCGCGGAAGGTGATTTCGCGCTGCACTCCTATTTCGTGGAGCAGATTGGGAATCTGGCTGCCTTTAGCCGTGTAAATCTGCAGTCCTGTGCCTTTGTGGGTGTAAATCAGGTGATCCGCAGCGGGCAGGGAATCAATTTCCTGCTGCAGAATTTCCGGTGCTACCGGGTCCGCTATGGGCTCAAGTTTGCGCGGTATGTCGTTCCGGAGACTGGCAGCGGTGTCCGGGTAGCGCAGCATCATGCTGCTGAGCCGCAGGAAATCGGAAAGTGACTGGTCGTCCGGCAGAATCTCAGTGCGGCTAGAGGTGATGGGCTTGCCGATGCAGAACTGGTGCAGGGTCTTGCGGTCGCGCTTGATTTCGCGCGGGAGCAGGGCGCCGCGCTTGTCTTTCCAGTGGCGGGTTACAAACTGGAACAGTTTGCCGTTCTGGCCGGAAAGGTAGGTGGGTACAACGGTGGCTCCTGTCTTGCGGATGATGGAGGCGATGTTGGTCTGCCAGGGGTCGTCGATAACCCGGCCATCTTCCTCAGACCATGAAGCCGCAGAGCCGCTGGGGAAAATGATGAGGCAATGCCCGTCCCGAAGCCATTTGAGCATTTCTCTCATGCCTGCCATGTTGGCGCGTTTGGCCTCTTCTCCGCCGTAGACATCCACCGTAATCAAGTAGGGGCGCATCCCGCGCACGCAGTTCAGGAAATCATTGACTACGATGCGGATATCACTGCGCACCTGCATGGCAATATCGCCCAGCATGAGGCCATCAGCCATGCCATGAGGGTGGTTGCAGGTAATGACGCACGGTCCTTCGGTGGGAATGTTTTCAAGGCCTTTCACCTCGTAATGGAGCGGGAGGTGCTTGCAGGCCAGTTTGAAGAAGTTATCGGTGCTGCCGGCTTCCCATTCTTCCTCAATCTTTGAATGAGCCTCATTGAAGATGTTAAATCCCAGGATTCGTTCGCCCAGGTTCAGTAAGCATTCAGGCAGTTTTCTGCCGCCGGGGATATGTTCCCCCAAATCCATGATTTTTGCTTTCATAACGCGCGCACCGGTGTGCTTACACACCTATGAAAGTATGTTATCACAGATGATATGTTATGGTCAATGTCAAAACGCAAGGCGCGGGGGAAAACATGTTAGGATGTCATTCAGAGTCCCATTTTGCCAGGGTTGAGAATGCCGGCAGAATCCAGCGCTCGTTTCAGGGCGCGGTGGGTATCCATGGCAGCAGCGCCGATGGCCTGCTCGAACCAGGGCGCTTTTGCCAGCCCGATTCCGTGTTCGCCGGTGATGCTGCCGCCGTGTTTCATGACCCAGTCGAAAAGCCTGCTGACGAGCGCATCTGCCGGTTCCCGGATATCCCGGCCTGCGCTGTCTTTGAGAACCATGATATTAGTGTGGATGTTGCCATCTCCACTGTGGCCGAAACAGGCTACCGGGATGCCGGTTTCCTGCTGCATGCATTCACAGAAACTGACGAGCTCCACAAGCTTTGAACGAGGAATGACGATGTCTTCGTTGAGTTTGGTGAGGCCGGTTGCCTTCAGGCTGTACGAGAACTCACGGCGCAGCTGCCAGATGGCTTCCACCTCTGCCTCTGTGCGGGCATAGACCACTTCTGTGGCCCCGGTGTTGCGCAGAATGGTGGCAATGGAGTCCAGCTCCGTGGAAACGGCATCTGCCTGACCGTCAATTTCAATGATGATATGGCCTCTGGCTCCTGCGGGCAGGACGCTTGACCCCAGGTGGTTGCGCGCTGCTGCCAGGGTGAAGGCGTCTGTGATTTCAATGGCGCAGGGAAGATGCCCGCCCTGCAGGGTGTTCTGCACGGCTGCTGCGGCCATGGCGAACTGCGGGAAACTGGCGTGCAGGGCTGCTCTGGCAGGCGGGGCCGGAATGATGCGGAGGGTGGCCTCTGTCACGATGCCGAGCATGCCTTCACTGCCGCAGAAGAGGCCGACTAAATCAAATCCCTGCTTGTTTTTGTGCGTGCGCCCGCCGCAGCGGAGAATCCGGCCGTCTGCCAGCACCACGGTGAGTCCCAGGACATAGGCGCGCGTGACGCCATATTTCAGGCAGCGCGGCCCCCCGGCATTGGTTGCGATATTGCCGCCGATGCTGGATTCCTTGCGCGAGGCGGGGTCTGGCGGATAAAACCAGCCAACGCGGGAACAGGCTTCCTGCAGGTCTGCTGTGAGAACACCTGCCTCAACCACGGCCACTCCGTCCTCTGGGGAAACTTCCAGAATGCGCGTCATGCTGGCAACGGAAATGACGATGCCGCCTTTTACGGGGACGCACCCGCCGACATAGCCCACGCCGGCGCCGCGCGGGGTTACAGGAATGCCGCGTTCATGCGCAAAACGCAGAGCTGCGGAAACCTGCTCCGTATTAGTGGCCAGCACGACTGCTTCCGGCAGCGCAGCTGCGTGCCACTTGTCCGTTGCGTGAGCCTGCAGGGTGGCCTCGTCTGTCCGTACACAAGCGCCCATCAGTGCGCAGAGTTCCTTAATCCAGTTCATACACATGGTGTTTATTCTTTGTCGGTTCCCCAGCGGCGGTGCAGCCAGGATTCCACGGGCGAGAAAATGATTTTATCTGCCAGCAAGCCCACGGCGATGATGATGAACATGATGCCGATGACCTGGTACATGCGCTGCAGTTCGCGACCGTAGTGCAGGTATTGCCCGATGCCGAAGCCTGAAACCACGGAAACATAGATTTCTGCGGCCATCAGGGAACGCCAGGCGAAAGCCCAGCCCTGCTTCATGCCGCTCACCACAAAGGGGGCTGAGGCGGGCAGGGTGACGAATACCAGTGTGTGCAGCGGGCCGGAACCCATGGTGCGCGCGGCGCGTACATAAATGGGCGGCACGTTTTTCATACCGTTCTGGGTGGAGAGCAGCACGCTCCAGAGTGTGCCCATGATGACCACAAAGAGCAGGGCTGACTCCGTTTGCCCGAACCAGATGCAGGCCAGGGGAACCCAGCAGACGCTGGGTAGGGCCTGCAGACCCAGTGCCAGCATGCCGAGCGTATCATTCACGCTGCGGAAGCGCGCTGCCAGCATGCCCAGGGGAACACCCAGTACAAGCCCGATGATATAGCCGATGAGCAGGCGGCGCAGGGTGATGAGCATGGAGAGCGGAATCTTGCCGTTTGCGGTGTTATCCCACAGGTATTGCCCCACGGTGCTGGGCGGGGGCAGCACATAGGGCGACCACAGGGAGATATCCAGCCCGAGGGCGGTTAAATCGCCAGTGAGCGCGGCCCACACCAGAATAAGCAAGGCGAAGAAGATGAGGGTGATGACGGTGCGTTTCATGGCGGTTAATCAGCTTCGTTGGCGGTGTACCCTTTGAGGGCTGAGGTGATGCTCTGGGAAAGGTCGGCAAGGTCGTGGTTGTTGATGTTGCGCGGGCGGGCAAGATACACGGGGTATTCCTCCCGCACGCGTCCGGGGTGCGGCGAGAAGAGTACTACCCGGCTGCCCAGGCACACCGCTTCTCGCACATTGTGCGTCACAAACACGATGGTTTTGCGGCGTTTCTCCCATACGTCCTGAATATCGCCATAGAGGCGTTCGCGGGTCATGGCATCCAGGGCAGAGAAGGGCTCATCCATGAGCAGGATTTTCGGGTTGGGGGCAAGGGAGCGGGCTAGGGCTACGCGCTGGCGCATGCCGCCGCTCAATTCGTGGATGTTGGCGTGGGCAAAGCGGTCCATTTTCACCAGATAAAGATAATATTTGGCCACCTCAAGGCGTTCTTTATCCGTCAGGTTCGGCTTCTGCTTCAGGCCGAACATCACGTTGCCTATCACATCCAGCCAGGGGAAAAGGGCGTGTTCCTGGAACATGACCATGCGGTCGCGCCCCGGGCCGGTGATGGGGGTGCCGTCGATGAGCGCCATGCCGCTGTCTGGTTTTTCCAGACCGGCAATGATGTTGAGCAGGGTGGATTTGCCGCAGCCGCTGGGGCCCACAAAGCAGACGAATTCCCCCTCGTTGATGGTGAGGGAGACATCATCCAGCGCGCGCACCGTGCCGCGCTTGGTCACGAAATCCTTGCACACATGCTCAATGCTGAGCTTTGCGGTGGGAAAGTTGTGAATTTCCTGGTGTAGTTTTTCCTGTGTCATCAGTCTTGTTGGTAAATCATTCCCTCCAGCGGCGGAACGCGGTCGAGCAGCCCGGCCTCCTGTGCATCTTTCACAAATTGCTCCAGCCCGGCCAAGTCAATGGCATCTGTCAATTTGAGCCGCTGCCACGCGCTGCGCACCAGCTCCGGCTCCATGGGAGCCTGGGTCAGTTCTGTGAGTTCCTCCACCACCCGCGCCTGGGCGGCCTCTGGGTTGTCAATAATCCACTGGGTGAGCTCGCGGTGGGCCTGGATAAGCGTGCGGGCTTCCTTTGCATGGTGCTTGAGCCATGCCGCACGGCCGACGAGAACGGTGGTGACAACATCCGGCTCCTGTACCAGAATCCGCGCGCCTGCCATGCGTTCCAGCGTGGAAACCCACGGCTCCACTGTCCAGCTGGCTGAAATGTCGCCCTGTTTCATGAGCTGCAGCTGCATGGAGTTCGGCGTGGGGGCCACGCGGCAATCGCCTGCTCCCTCCAGGGTGGTTTTAAGTCCATTGGCCGCGAGCCACGCGCGGCAGGAAACATCCTGCGTGTTGCCCAGCTGCGGGGTGGCGATGCTGCGCCCTTTGAAATCTGCTGCGGATTGTATGCCGCTCTCCGGTGCAACCATCAGGGCTGCTCCGCCATTGGCGGCTCCTGCCAGAATGCGCACCTCGCGCCCGGCAGAAACGGCGTATGCGTTCAGCGCCGGACTGGGGCCTACGTAGGTGAGGTCGGCGGTGCGCCCGAAAATCGCTTCCATGGCGGTGGGGCCTGCGTTATATGTATACCACTCGATGGTATAGCCGGGCAGGTAGCGCTCAAACCATCCCTCGCCATGGCGCGTCATGTTGCGCGCCACCAGTGCCTGCACATGGGTTACGTTCGGAAATCCCCCTATGCGGATTACTTTGCTGTCCGGGGCTTCCTGCTTACAACCCATCATGGAAAGCAGGGAACAGACAATGAACAAGCAGCTGAGCAGTCGGTAGAGCATTCATGCCACACTACCAGAAATCATGGCTCCGGTCAAGCGGCAAGTGCGGCACTCCTGCGTGTCAGACTGGAAAAATTAGCTTGCTTGCAGAGCTCATTTTGCGCTACACTGGCCCGCATGAAAAAGCCTTACTGCCTCCCGCTCGCTGCGTTGTTGCTTGTTTCCTGCGTGGGAACCAAGGAACTGACCATTATCACTGCGCCTGAAGGGGCAGAAATCACCATTAACGGCGATTATGTGGGAAAAACCCCGCTGGTGACCGAAATTGCCCAGGATAAGACGCTGGGGATTGTGGCCCGTAAATCCGGGTACGAGATCGGCACAGAGACACTGGTGCCTGTCACCAGTCCGTTCCTTTCCTTTGTGTGGACAGAGAATGACCCCAAGTCTAAATATATAGAAGAGGATTCGGTGACGATTCCGCTGAAGAAGATTCCTGCCCCCGCATCTTATACCCCCAGTGTGATGCCCCGGTACACAGGCGGCGGTGGCTCTACTTCCTCTGCTCTTCCTGAGGTACCCGCACTTCGCCCTATGCCGGATCTGGATTGATGATTTTGCCGCAGAAACAGGGTTGGGATATGGCTAAAAATCCCAAAATTACCCAAAGTTGTAATTTTTGCGAAATAATGCTTGCAAAAAGGCAGAAAGCGTGTAGAATCTGCGCCGACAAATTGCCACCACCCGGTGGCGACCAACAATCATCACTAATAATAACACACCACTATGGCTCGTCTTTTCGGTATCGAAATTCCCAACGAGAAGCGCGTTGAGGCCTCCCTGTGCTACATCTACGGCATCGGGCCCTCCACGGCTAAGAAGGTGCTGGAGCAGGCTGGTATCTCCCCGGACCTCCGCACTGGCACGCTCTCTGACGCTCAGCTGACCAAGATTGTACAGGCTATCACCAGCAACAACATCCTCATCGAGGGTGACCTGCGCCGTGAGAAGCAGATGGCTCTCAAGCGTCTGACCAGCATCAACTGTCTGCGCGGCATCCGCCACCGCAAGGGTCTCCCCGTTCGCGGTCAGCGTACCCGCACCAACGCCCGCACCCGTAA